>NZ_JAUBRI010000002.1:0-201706 GCF_036701795.1 Microcoleus sp. N9_A1 | reverse complement strand
CAACTGTCAACTGTCAACTGTCAACTGTCAACTGTCAACTGTCAACTGTCAACTGTCAACTGTCAACTGTCAACTGTTCCCTCACCCATTTTTCCCAAACTTGCTATCTTGCAAAGAATTACCAATTCCCTGGATAATTCCCCGCCCGATCAAACCAATTCCCCGCCCTATAACCTGAGTCAAAACGTAAACAACAGCAGCACCCAACAGCGAAATAACCGCGCGAACTCTAGGTGCGATCGCATCCCTGGTTTCCAGCAGCAAAGTCAAGGCTAACTGCCACCCCGAAAGCTGTGCTAACTCCAGATTTCTCGGAGCATAAATAGAAATTTTCTTAATTCCAGAATCGCTCAAAACAAACAGCCAAAACCTGCTTTCAAAAATAGCTTTCGGTTCCACAAAATATCTATCCCAGCTATATCTCCACGACAAATCATTCCGAAATCTCTCAATTTCTCGCGTCGAAATCAACTTGCCATCGTAAAAAATTTGCTTGATTTCCTCAATATTCGCCAAATTATTTAGTAGAGGCTGTACCACTCCGCTAGCAACTTGAATTGCCAAATTTTCTAACAAAGCTTCAGCTCGCTGCATCGCTTCCGGGCTGCCAGCAACACAAGAAATATTGTCAACTGTTAGAGGAATTTCAAATAGCAAATGTGCAAATAAATCAACTGTCATCGGTATTTTTTCAAGGATTTGTGCTGCAACTACATCAGCATCTGCCAGCAGCATCGGCACAACTTCTACACCGCTGCCTGCCAAGAGATAAGCCGCGCTTCCCCCTTGACTTTCTTCCAGTTTTAAGCTTGCTTGACTGCCATCAAAAACCAGATTTTCTTTCGTTTGCAGTGTATAGTATCTGCCAAAAAAATCTATGATTGTCGCCTCCCACAAATTTCGTAAAATAGCAGGCATTTTTTGCGACAATTGAGTTTGCTGCACTTGCGAAAAGCGCAATTCTTCCAGCAAATCCTTTAACTTCCGCAGGATGGAACTCATCAATTCACGCTTTTTGGGCGATCGCAAAATATCGATTTCCAAAGGCAAGCCAGTCAAATTCACCAAATCAAACTGCAATTTAGCTGCCACCGAGTCAAACAAGCTACCTTGCCAATTAGTTGCAACCACCAAAGATTCAGCCAAAACTTGGGAATTCGCTAATTGCAATTGAGAATTATTTAACAAATTCTCCCGTCTTCCTTCTGCCTCTGCCTTCTCCCCTCTTGCTTCTTGCTTCTTGCTTCTTGCTTCTTGCTTCTTGCTTCTTGCTTCTGCCTTCTCCCCTTTTCCTTCAAATAATAACTGACTGACAATCCAACGAGCTGCGAGCAATTCTCGGCGGCGCCCGCTGAGTACAACCCCATCTAAAATAGAGGGCAAATCTGTCGGAGCTGCGGCTCTGATATCTTGCAAATCAGCTTGGACAACCGCCAAAGTTGCATCTATTTCCCGTATTCCAGACTGACAAAAATAAGCCAGCATTTTTTTGTGTACTGGCGTATCAATTGTCGAATTATCTGCATTTTTATCTGCAATTGCTGCGGAGTTTTCTACTGTTTGAACCACCGCTGCATTTAGTTCTATTTCCGAGTTAGCGGCCGCATCCGTCGCCCAATAAGTGAGATCAGATGCCACAGCGCGAATAGCTTCGATTGTCAGAGAAATATCTCTACCTTTAGGACAATAGCCATTCGCGCCCGTCGCCTGTATATCCGCCAACAGATCCGCTGTCAGCGGCCCGCCTAGCAGTAACAGGGGCAGGTTGGGGTATAAACTTTTGAGTTCGCGACAAAATGCCAGCGCCTCTGTTTGACCCGATCGCAAATTTAGAGTCTCAACAGCCAAAATTACCAAATCTGCTGGTTTCTTGGCTGCTACCGAGTTGAGCGAGCGAGCTTCTAGAACTCGCAAAGCCTCGGTTGCGGTTGAAACCTCTGCAACAACTTGCAAGTCTGGATACTGCTCGCAAGCGACTCGCAGCCCCAGCCGAAAAATGGGGTCGCCCTCGATCGTCAGCACTTGGAAATTACTCACTTGATTTTAGATTTGAGATTTTAGAGACCGATCGCGCGAACACCCAATTACTCGGGCAGCAAATTAGCATCAGGAGGCCCAGCCGATTCAGGAATCGAGGGCGGCGCGGGTTCCGGAGCGGGAGCCGGAGGAGCAGGTTCCGGAGCGGGAGCCGGGGCCTCTTCTCTCGCGGGCGGATAGTAAGGTTCCGGCTCCCTCGCGGGCGGATAGTAAGGTTCGGGAGCCGGCTCTCTAGCAGGCGGATAGTAAGGTTCCGGCTCCCTAGCAGGCGGATAGTAAGGTTCGGGAGCCGGGGCCTCTTGTCTCGCAGGCGGATAGTAAGGCTCAGGCTCTGGCGCGTACTCCTCCTGTCGCGGAGCTGGCGCGTACTCCTCCTGTCGCGGAGCTGGCGCATACTCCTCTGCAGGAGCTGGCGCGTACTCGCGAGCGGGTTCCGGCGCGTACTCGCGAGCGGGTTCCGGCGGCGGCGCACTGTTGGCTCTGAGTTCAGCACTCCAACGCCCGATCGCACCTGCAGCCTCTGAATACAGCGCCCTACCGTAACCGATTTGGGAAGCCGTATCAATCGCCGCTCCTAGACTGCCTTGAGATGCCAATTCCGCAGCTCGATCGAGAATCGGTCTGTCTTGAGCAACTTGCAGTTCACTCACCCACTGATAGACATTATCCTGAGCTTTCGCGTACAAAGTCCTACCGCTCTTAATTGCCGAAGCTTTTTCAATAGCAGCACTCAGTTTTCCTTGCTTCGCCAGAGCGATCGCTTCATCCAGAAAAGGCTGATCTTGAATAACTTCTATGCGTTTCGTCCACTGAGCCAAGAGAGTTTGCGCTTCTATCCTGCGGGGACGGTTTTGACCAACCAGGACTACCTGAGCCATGCCCCCATTGAGTCCTTCAACCGTTTGCGCTTCTGCCAACTGCTTCGCCAGAGTCAGAAAAGATTGGTCTTCGATCCGCTGAATTTCCCGGCGCCAAGCAGCCACCAAAGTTTGAGCGTGAATCCGCCGCGGTTGCTTAAGTCCGATAGTTTGCGCTTGCTCGATCGCGAGTCCAAACGTCCCTATCTGACCAAAACTAGCGATCGTGTTCGCCACTTGCAGACGCAGCAAATCTTGAAACTGCACCTGCAAATTTTCAATTTGAACTTGAGCTTGCTTGTACAGAGGGCGACCCGGAGCAATTTGGCTAGCAGCCCCCTGCCCTTCCAGCAAGCTAAAAATGTGTTGTGGCAGCGGAGTTGATATCGACTGGTTCCACGTCACTGCCTGAGCCCTACCCAACTGCATCAAATCTTGAGCTTCGGCAAACAGCGGGGAATCCTGCGGCACAACAGAAGCAGCCTCGATCGCCCCCGGCAGGTCTTTCGCCCCCAACCGCTTAGTAGCCATTGCCAGCAAAGTCCGGCTCCATCCCTCAATTTCCTTTTCAGCTTTAGCGCGGGCAAAAAGCTGCGAGTCTATTTTGCGAGCCAGGACTATCGCCTCAGCGAACTTTTGCGGAGTCTCGTCCTTCGCCAAATCTCTAGCCTCTTGCAAGCGCTGCCAGCCGTTTCTTTCCAAAGAAATCTGCTGGATCAGCTCGTTGTAACGCTTCTGACTCCAGAAAACATTTTCCAGCTTGAACAAAGCTTGAGCATAATCCCAAGCCTTCCTTAAATCGTCACTTTTCAAAGCTGCTAGGGCTGTATCGTAGAGTTTTTGGCCCTCCTGCCAATTTTTTTCCCAAGCAGTCACAGCCTCCTGTACCTCTGGGTAAGACCGACTGGTTTTGGGAATTTTCGCCACAATCTCCAGAGCGCCTTTCAAATCGCCCAGCTCAATTTTTGCCCTGGCAAAACCCAGCATGGCTTTCGACCATTCCCCGATCAAATGTTGCCCTTGCGAGTATAGCGGATGTTCTTTCGGCCAAGCCTGCACCAATGCCATTGCCGATTCTAGCTGTTCTAGCTTCCCCGACTTAGCAGCTTGTTGAGCGCAGTAAAGTCGCTCTCCGTCCGCCGCCAGCGGCGACAGTTGCTGGCAATTCGGCGGTGGCGGCATAGTCAGCAACCACAGAAATGCAGCCGCACCGGTTACTCCAAATCCCACCAGGAGACTCAGCCAGATAAGCTGCCACTGCCAAAAAGTTCTTTTTCCCTCGTTCGGCAGCGCCGTTACTGAGGAACTCGCATCGCCTGTCGCCTCTGCACTGAACTGTGCCGTCGGTTTGGGGGATGGGTTGTATTGCGGTGGTGTGTGGAATTGGTCAGATTGTCGTCTCGCCATTACTTCAGCCTGTCCTGTAATGCGCACTCTTCATTTGACACTCCCACATCAAATCTATAGATTGTGATGTCGGCTTCTGACTCCTGTTAAGGAGATCGAGAACTTCCTTCAAGGTACTGGCAATCTTTCCCTCTACGGCGTTTTATAGTGAGGTTCGTGTCCAGCCCCACTGGTTGCTTCCGAGTATTTTAGGCTCTCGAAGCACGTAAATCATACCAGTTATCACACAGTTATTGACATATCCCGGGGCCGTTTAGCAGAAAAAACAGTATAAAGCCCCGTCAGTCCATCAATTTTAGATTTTAGATTTTAGATTTTAGATTTTAGATTTGACTCCACAGATGAAGTGGGGGAGGGATTAAACTAAGGTTTAATATTAAATCCGGGTCAGAAATTCCCTGATCAGACTCAGCGGTTGAAACCAATCATACACAAATTTTGATCCACTCCCAGCCGATTAAAAAATAAAGGGGGTATTAAAGCCGGATTTGGTCTACACTTTTACGTGTTGCGGATAAAAATTATTTTTTGGGTTTAGTCATAAGTTTTATTCCCGATCGCCAAACTTGTCGATCGAGTTTCATTTTTCTGTTTTCATTTTTTTTCTACAGTGCCGAATTCCGGCTGGCGATGGCAAAAAAAACTATCGCACCCAGCCAAATACTTAAATCATTTTATACGACCGACAGGCAGATCACAAAGAGTGGTTTTGCTTCCAACCGCCGCTGCTTTATCCGTTACGAAGCCTTTGGCCTATTGCTGACACTCGATGCTTGCGTGGCGGACTCTGGCGATCGATATCCGTAGAAATCTATCCGGTAGTCTACAATTTTGACACCTGTTTGCTCTTGGATTAGCTCGATCAAGTCGATCGGCAATTCCACATGAACGTCTAGAATCTGAGCCGTATCAAGACAATTGACATGAGAATGAGAGTCGCTGACATTGCCGTACAAGCGTCCCTCCGAGCGTTCTATGCACTCAATAATCCCTTCTCTCGACAAAGCTTCTAGATTTTGATACACAGAAGTATGACCGATCGAATGCGCTTGTTTGTTGAGGCGATCGTAAATTTCGCGAGCCGAGAGGTGTTCTTTTGCCTCCCACAAAAGTTCTAGAATAAATCGACGCTGGCGGCTCAAGCGCATTCCTATCGCCTGACAGCGGTTTAAAGCATCTTCTAATGAACGAATTGGTTTCACAGCTACCGCCTTATAAAGCCTGCTCGATTTTTAATTCTGGTACAATATTGCACGCCTACATATCCACTAATTCTAACGCAGGCTTGCCCAACAGTAGAAGGTAGAGGGCAAAAATCTCGAATGAGTGAATTTTTTCGAGTTGCTGCTCAACCCAGGCTGCCAGCACCCCAGAAAATTCTCCGCCTCACAAATATTGCTTTGACTCTATCTTCTACTGCAACACCTCCTAGTTCGAGGATTTGATGGCGTTAACCAGTAACTTGGCGATTTCCGAGAGTTGCTTTTTGTTGAAAGTTTTGAGCAAAAGCTTGACTACCGCCTTCGGTTCGGCTGGAAGTGCTACTTGCTTCAACGCTGCGGCTGGGGCTGCTGGGGGGCTTGCCTCTGCAGGTTTTGGGCTTGCTGCCAAAAGTAGCAAATTTTTACTCGGAACGATCGTCTTGACTTTCCCCACTTGTACTAAATCGCCAGCTTCCTTGAGTTCTTTGATAATCAGCGGAGCTAAGACTTTATAAGAGTTTTTGGGATTAACGATCGCTGCTCTAGCGGTTTTTACTAAATTTTGCCAAGTCTCAATTTTACCTCCCAACTTATAGAGGCGAACGCACACAGCCGTCAACTCAGAGCGACTAGCAGCCGATTCTTTCTGCTTGAACACCTGCAACATTTCTTTCAGTAAAGTCATCACTTCAACAGCAAAATTCGCCGGCACAGCCCCCGCTGTTGGAGTAGCGGGCGTACCAGACCGAGCAGCCTGCACTTTGCCCGACGCCAATTTATTGAGGTGAGTTTCGAGTTGAGCAAAAACAGGCATCACCTGCTGCACGAGTTTTTCTCCCTCTTCATTCCTCAAGCCGAAAGGCCCCTCCAGTCGCCCCAGCAAGTCCTTAAGCGTATCAACTCCCTTTAAAAATAGGGATTCTGCCGTTTGGTCAACCTGGTTGACGGGCCCGTCCTTGAGCACCTTAAAACAATCTTCCAAGCGGTGAGCGGTTGTTTTAATACTATCTAAGCCAAGCATAGCCGCCCCTCCTTTCACGGAATGGGCGGCTCGAAACATCTCTTGGACGCTTTCGGGGTCTTTCATCGTGGACTTTAAATCCACTAAACCATTTTCTAGAGTATCGAGGTGCTCCTTAGCCTCCTCTATAAACAAACGCATAATTCGGTCTTGCTGATCTGACACGACAGTCCTCCTAACAATCTCAGCACCCTCCAGAAAGCACCCTCTTCGCGGGAGAAAACGCGACTCCTGCCAAAAGTCGGAAGCTCCCATGCAAAACATTCTAGCCTGCCTCAGCTAGCAGACTCAAAATACTGGTGTCGGGGCAATCTTAGCCCTAAAACTGGTGCGGTGGAGATTGAGTCTAGAGTTCTGAGGGAGTATCTGGAGCGATTTCAATGCCCATTCCTTGTTTCATCATCTGCTGAGTCGTAATCAAGTCGTTTAACTCCTTGACTTCGACGCCAATGTCTTGGCAAGCCTGTTTCAGTTCCCGCTCGAAGGTGTTGAGGTCGCCTCCGTAGCCGCAAAGCTTCGCGGCTGTGGCGATTCCTTGTTGGGCGTTAGCCTTGGCGCAGTCGATCAATTCAATGCCTTTGAGGGGTTGGGAGGATGCCATAATGTCAAACCACAATTTCTCTTTTTTTCCACTGTACCTAGAACGTTGAGGTCGATCGATCTATCGAAAGGCATGAAAAATCCTGCCTGTGCTGCGTGTTACCAATTCATACCTATTTTTTGGGAGTTCCTGCGAAGATGGCAGTAGTTGAGATTTTATAACCCTTACCGTGCCTAACTTATACTAAATCATGGTTAAAAACGTTCGCCTATCTAAAATGCACTGGCTCTGGAGCGTCCGGCACCGCGTGTTTGCGTCTGTTCTGTTTGCTATGGCAGTTGCTGTGTTGCTGCCGCCTGACTATCTCCCCCTGACTCGGACGCTGTGCATTTGGAACGCGGGCGCGGTCAGTTTTCTGATTTTGACTTGGATGCTGATGCTGCAAGGCACTCCCGAAATGATGCGCCACCACGCTCAGCAGTTGGATGCTGGCCGCTTAACAATCTTAAGTACGATCGTGGCAGCGGCTTGTGCTAGCTTGTTGGCGATCGTCTTTTTGCTGCGCGATACCAAAGGCCTGTCACCGAATTTGCTATTTCTGCACTTGGGGCTTTCTGTCCTAACAATTGTTGGGTCTTGGATGCAGGTACACACTATCTTCACGATGCACTATGCCCGCAGCTACTACAAAAACCGCAACAAGCAGCACGGCAGCTACTCGCAGGCGAATGGTTTGGATTTTCCGGGCGACGACGAACCAGACTACAAAGATTTTTTATATTTCTCCTTTGGTATTGGGATGACTTGTCAAGTTGCAGACGTGCAGATCACTTCTCGTTCCACGAGGTATCTCGTGCTTTTTCACAGCGTGCTGTCGTTCTTTTTTAACACTGCTATTCTGGCTATGAGTGTCAATATTATTGCTGGATTGAGTTGAGATGATTCAGTAGCAGATGCTGCGATTTTTTGTTAATGGGCGATCGGATCTTGTTTTGGGCGCTGCTTATTGCCGGAATTCCAGAGTTAGACGAAAGAAATTAGGGCTAATCACCAAAATTTGCATAACTCAATAAAAAATGTTAGTCTAATAACGAGTTATACAAAAAGTTTCCGCCTCTCCACATGATTTGGAGTATGGTTCGGCAACTTTCAGCCTAATAATGGTTGGGCTTTGGCTAAGCTAAATTTTGTCTAGTTAAAATTGATAACGTTATACTTGATTGAAATTTTTGCTATGAGCAATACAGAATCCTCAAATATCCAACTTGAACTAAGCTTGTTAAATAATGGGCTAGATTTTATTCTCAAGGGCATAGACGAGCTTTTTGATGATGATTACGTCATGAGAGAGTATTCCAGTGCGGTTGATATTGGCACGAGTAGTTACAAGTATGGTGTTCTGAACCTTTTTTCTGGTTTTTTGCTACTTCTTAAAGAAAGGCTTTATCGTCATATGCCAGAACTAATCTTCAAAGGTACTCTAAAAGATATAAGAAACAAGCTTTCTTCAGAAAAAATTCCTAATACCGTCGATCTAGATGAAGCCTTAGAAAAATTAGAAATCGGTCCTAGATTTGTATTTTCCGAGCGAAATGTAAAGTTAATTAGATATGTGCAAGATGTGAGAAATAAATTTGAGCATTACACAATCTCGGTTAACAAGTACGAACTGTGGTCGAATCTATCAAAGTTTTTGGAGTTGATTGATAAGTTTCTTGTTGAGGAACTTCACATAAATATTGAAAACTCACCGGAAGCCTTAGAACTTCAGGAAAAAATACACACAATAGATTCAGTCTGGCAAAGAACTCAGCAAGAGCGTAGAAGCCAATTTGATTTGGAGATCCAGGATAGGATTGAAGATAGGATTGAAGAATTTAATACCTCAAGAGACCGAGCTATGCAAGAGTTAAAAACAGAGTCTTACTCTAGCAATGGGGCAGATAAATTGTTAAGAAATTGCCCCGATTGCTACGAGCAAACTATGATCGTATACGATGATTTTATAGGCATATGTAGTAATCCAGAGTGTGGTAGTGGTCACGCTTTAACAGAATGCTTGAGATGTGACGAACTTACACCTGGTTATCCTTGGCAAGAAAAGTTTTGCGATTCTTGTTCAAATTGGATAGATGAGCAATAGAGAAACAGTTTGAGAGTTATGCGGGAGACAGACAACTTTCTTAACATATCTAAAATCTAATCATTCAAGTTGATTAGACTGCTTTCAACCGAATTATTGCCAACATCATAGATACCTTGTAAAACCTGCTTTTTGCGTAAGTCATCAGGTTTGTTATCAAGCCAAATTCATTTCTATAGCAATCCTTGCAGGAGTCGTAAATTTTTTACCCCACCCCAACCCTCCCCTTATCAAGGGGAGGGAGTAAGAAATTCACCAATGATTTAGGATTGCTATAGTATGAGTTAACAACAAGTGAAAAAAAGCAAGCAATAAGGAGAGAAAAAATTCCCCTAAACCAGAATATAATAATCGTGTCAAGAAGCAAATTATGGTTAACCAGTTTCGCGTCACCCAAGTTCCCAATAATGTTGAATCTGCTATTAATACGCTGGAAACCAAACCTAAAGAATTTGCTCTGTACCTTGACGAGTCTGGAAGTCCCAAACCCAGTCCCGATGACTCCTCTCCCTTCTTTGCAATGGGTGGGGTTTTGATTGAGAGGAGCAACGAAGATATGATTAATAGTCTTCTAGTTGATTTCAAGAATCGCTGGAATATTCCTGAAAACACACCCTTACATGGCAATGAAATCCGCTCTCGAAAAAAACGCTTTGCTTGGCTAGGTAAACTCTCGGATTTAGAGCATGAGCGTTTTATCGGAGACTTGACAAATACTATTATCAGTTGCCCCATCGTTGTTCACGCTTGTGTCGTCTCCCGCCAAGGCTACCTAAAACGTTACTTGGAAATCTACGGCGAAAATACTTGGGAAATGATGAAAAGTGCCTTTTCAATTGTAGTGGAACGTGCAGCCAAATACGCATCACTCAGAAACGGTACACTGATGGTCTATTTTGAAGCAGCAGGTAAAACAGAAGACAGACTACTTAAGCAATACTTTAATGAGTTGCGATCGCAAGGCAATCCTTTCGATCCCAACCGATCTAGTCAATACTCGCCATTATCTAACACGGATTTTTCGAGACTGCTGCGCGGTATAGATAGCAAAACAAAAAATAACCTAGTAATGCAACTAACTGACTTGTGTTTATATCCCGTTGGGCGCAGCCAAGACCAGCCTGATAATCGAGCTTTCTTATCTTTGAGGAAAGAAAATTTACTTGTAGACTGCGACCTAGAGCCTAGTCAGATACCCCGATTAGGTATTAAATTCTATTGCTTTGATAAATCCTAAAAACAGCAAAACCGCCTATTCAGCGGTTATGATGCGGCAGTCGTAACGACTACCCCTAGGCTTTGCCTAATAAAATTATAACTTTAGGGCATTCAAACGTCAAGACACGGACAATCAATTGAGCTACCAAGTTGATGGGAAGGAATTTTTAATGCTGATTTTCCCACCCAAAGCCGATCGCCCTCCATCCCCCGACACTACAGCAAACGGGTGATCGCACGCCCCCGTTCTCCCAATCTCAAAATTTCCTGACATTTTTGTTGCCAAGTCGAAGTCATTACGAGTATGATTTAATAAGCAAAAAAGAGAGCCGCCATGAGGATCGAAGAAATTCCCCTCAACCAGATTCGCCGCCCCCTGCCGCGAGTCAACGACCAAACTAAAGTAGCCGCCCTCATGGATTCCATCCGTGAGGTAGGTTTAAACGAACCCATCGACGTGCTAGAAGTAGATGGCCAGTTTTACGGATTTTCCGGCTGCCACCGCTACGAAGCTTGCCAGCGTCTCGGTTTAGAAACTATCCGCTGTAAAATACGCCGAGCTCCCCGTGCCGTGTTGCAGATGCACCTAGCCTGAGTATCTCAACAGCAATTCACGACAGGTAAATATTCGATCGCCCAAAGCTTTTTAAGAAGTTCGATCGACAATCACTACTAACAAGCTAAAAACCTATGACTGCCAACAACCACAAACAACATCTTTACCCCACCCGCATCGATATGTCCGCCGCCACCCGCTCTCAAGTAGTCGGGCTGCTCAACGCCACGCTGGCAACGACTCTGGACTTAAAAACTCAAGTCAAGCAAGCTCACTGGAACGTTAAAGGCATGGACTTCTACCAGTTGCACTTGCTGTTTGACGAAATGGCAACAGAACTCGAAGAATACGTTGATTTGGTTGCAGAACGAGTCACAGCTTTGGGCGCTTTGGCTGTCGGAACAGCCCGCACAGCCGCCGCAGATTCGATCCTGCCAGAGTTTCCTTTCGACATTGTAGACGGCAAAGAATACGTGACGGCTTTGGCCGATCGCTATGCACCCTACGCCCAACACCTGCGAGTCGCGATCAACAAAACAGACGAACTCGGCGATGCTGATACAGCTGATCTGTACACCGAAATTTCGCGGACAATTGACAAGCGTTTGTGGTTCCTAGAAGCACATTTGCAAGGTTCTGCCACAACTGCAACAGTCGCAGCCGAAAAAGTTGCCGTCAAATAGCCACAAAAAAAGTTGTGGGGTGGGCGCGGGAGCCCTCCCCACAGATGTATTTCCTTAAGGCTCGTGACAGTTTACGATCGAGAATATGTCCATTTATTAATTTGGATGAGTTTTTCGTGACTGCCAATATTCCAGATTATGCTCCTCAACTGCAACGCCTGATGGAACAGGCGGGGCTTTCGAGCGATCGAGAACTCAGCCAAAAAGCAGGAGTTCCCGAAATTCAGCTAAGCCGCCTGCGTCGCGGCTTAGCTTTGAAAACCCGAGCCGACATCCTGCTCAAAATCAGTCAAGCTTTGCAAATTTCCTTACCCGAACTGCTCGCAACCTTGACGCCAAACTATGTAGAGTTAGAACAGGCACCACCGACCGCCCTAGAACAAGAATATCAGCGCCTGCAAGCTTCGATCGAACAGCAGCGAGAATCTTTGATGCAGGAATTCCAGCTCTCTAGCGTGCAAATTTTAGAATCTTGGATGTTACAGTGGCCGACTGCTGCGAGCAAAGCTCAGGAAAATCACCACTTGCGGGCTCAGAAACTGCTGCCCTTGCTGCGGCCAGTCGAGCAGTTATTGGAGCATTGGGGGATAGAGTCGATCGCCCCAGTCGGAGCCCAGATTCCCTACAACCCCCAACAGCACCTGCTAATGGAAGGAACAGCCGAACCCGGAGAACTCGTCAAAGTCCGCTACACAGGCTACCGGCAAGGCGACAAACTGCTCTACCGCGCCAAAGTTAGCCCAGTTTGATTAATACCAGAAGGCATTCGGCAGAACCAAGATTGTCCCCTTTTCAAAATTCATTCTCGGCGAAGCGCTGCGACTCTGATCAGCGTTACGATCCGCGACGAGCACCATCTTTTGCACTCAAAACTATTCTCCCGCTCTCAGGCTCTGGCACTTTTCCCCTCTCTTATTTGGATCGGAGTCCATCTCGCAGCTATACTAGCCTAGTCTGGCTAGAAATTCTGACATTAACACCGCAAAATATGAGTCCTGTAGTTAAAATTATTCAGCCCTCTGGCATTTTAGACGGCACCAAGGCAAGTCAATTCCGCCAAGAGATTAGCGACCTAGTGGAAGCGGGAGCCGATGTGGTATTGATAGACTTCACTGATGTGACATTTATGGATAGTTCTGGTTTGGGCGCTTTAGTCTTGGCGCTCAAAACAGTCCGGGCCGCTGGGAGTCAATTAGTTGTCTGTTCTATCAACGAGCAAATCCGCATCTTATTTGAACTCACCAGCATGGATCGAGTTTTCGAGATATTTCAGACCCGCGATGCTTTTAATAGCAAAATTCTCTCAACTAACTAAATCTTTGGGCTGCTGCCTTCTTGCTATTTGGTCGCAGATGCAATGCAAGAAGTCAGTTAGCCAAAGTTTACCTTGAGTAAAGACCAATCATCATCAAAAACTGCTTTAGCGTTCAACTTTTGAATGTAGTTCAAAACCAGCTCTAACTGGTCGGCACTTGCACTGTTGTAAGCTGCTAGCAGGTCGATGAAAGGGTCAAGCCCCCAGATATTGCCGTCAGGTTGGTGGATCTCGTATACCCCGTCGCTAAAGATGTAGAGAGTGCTCAAATCCTCGACATCGCAGCAATTATCGACATAGGGGGCGTCGGGGAACATCCCGACTGGCATTCCGGGGGTTTTTAATCGCTGGATTTTAGCCGTGCTCGCAGGGGACTGCGAAATCAACACGGCCGGTGGATGGCCGGCGCTGGCATAAACTAGCTGGCGAGAAATGCGGTTGTAAACGCCATACCAGATGGTGAAATACTTGTCATTTTGGTAGCTCATCTGGAAGGTGGTGTTGAGGGCCCGCAAAACGTCGCTAGGTTTGTAGTAGTCTATGTTGGGGAGTGTGCGCGATCGCAGCAAATTCAGCACGGCCACCGAAGGCAGCGCCGCCCGCAAACCGTGACCGGCTACGTCGAGCAAGTAAATCGCCAAATAATCGGCATCTAACCAGTTGTAGTCGAAGCAATCTCCCCCCAACTGCCGGGAGGGAATGAATTTTGCCTCGATGCTGAAAGGTTCCTTCATCGGATCTGGCAGCAGCGATTGCACGTACTCGGCAGCCTCGGCTAACTCGGCTTCGAGATCTTGCTTGGCAATTTTCAAATCTCGGCTGAGTTGGTGCAGCCGCAATCCGGCGCGCACTCTCGCCTGTAACTCGTTGAGTTCGATCGGCTTCGAGATAAAATCGTCGGCACCGGCGTCGAGCCCTTTGACTCGATCGGCGATCGAACCCAAAGAAGTCAACAAAAAGAATTGTGTAGTTGACAGATCCGGATCTGCCTTAACTCGACGGCAGACATCGATGCCGGTCAAGCGCGGCATGATCCAATCGCAAATTATCAGGGCCGGACGCAATTTTTGCGCCTGGGCTACACCGTCTTCGCCATTGCTTGCTACTGTTACTTCGTAACCCTGTTTTTTCAGGGTTCTTCTCAACAGTTCTTGAACAGCCGTATCATCGTCAATAACCAGAATTTGAAACATGGGCACTTAGGTACTACAAGTTTTTCAAGGTCTGGGGGTCATTTAAAATATATCCTGTCAGCGCCCTTGTCTGAGATTGAGTATAGTTTATTGACATCGCTTTCGAGGTAATTGCTTTTGACGGCGGGTGGTTGAGTTCAATTTACGTTAAAATTTGAGGAAAATTTGGCGCGATCGAACTTCACTCAGTTTATACTCAGAATATAAATTTTTATAGATTTTTATTTGCCACAGGCGCTGGTTGACATGGAAGTGCTATTTATGGTATAGTGACTCACCGATTAGTGGATTAGACATTGATCGACGGCCCACCAAAGCTAGTATCCTCAAACTACCATTCAATTTTGCCGCCGTTGTATTTTGTCTCATCGTATTTTTTCTGGTTGTATTTTGCCCACCGGCCGATGAAGAACTTCTGTGGTGAGCGTGATTGAATTAAAGGGTTCCGAAAAGTTGCCGATGCTAAAAAAAGCGGATCTTCAAGTCAATACAGGTCTGAATGGATTAAGCTGGGTTTTGTCGTGGTTTGCACAATTGTACGACTCGCGAATTCCTACAAGTGTGTGGATACGGTGTCAGTTAGCTTTGGCTGAGGGCTTTACGAATGCGGTGCGTCACGCCCACAAGGGCAAACCAGCGGATTTGCCTGTTGACATTCAGGTGGCGGTGTTCGCTGAATCTTTAGAGATTAAAATTTGGGACTCGGGCGATCCGTTTGATTTAGAGAAAAAAATCAAAGATATTGCGGAAAAAGTCGATGTTCACTCTCCGGGCGGGCGGGGCCTAAAATTGATCAAAGACATCGCAGACAGTATTAGTTACGAGAGAACGCCTGATGGACGGAACTGTTTGTCGATCGTCAAAAATTATTCGCCCTGTATCGACGATCGAAAATAACACTAATATTTTTAGCGGGTAAGGGTTGAGGGTAGCCCCTCAACCCTTCCCTAAGAACCGTGCGTGGCTGTTAAGCTGCGTAGCAGTTTATTATATTTTGATTTGACTGCTTCCCTAGATACTGACAATTCTCATAGCATCGGTATTTCCCCCATTAACTTGTTGCCAAAGTGTGCTATAGATTCCTTCTTGTTGAATCAAATCTGTATGGCTAACCTGATACCACAATACTGCCATTTTCCAGCACAAACATCTTATCTGCACGCAAGGCATGAGCCATACGGTGGGTGATCATAATAATTGTACGTTCTTTAGTAAGGTGCTCGATCGTATTCATAATCTCAACTTCTGTTGCCGGGTCAAGGGCGGATGTCGCTTCGTCTAAAATCAAAATAGCCGGATTTCTGACTAATGCTCTAGCGAGGGCGATTCTTTGCCGTTGTCCCCCCGATAATTGTCCGCCTCTGTCACCCACAGGGGTATCGTAACCTTGAGGTAAAGTAAGAATAAACTTGTGAATTTCGGCGTTTTTGGCGGCGGTTTCTACTTGTTCATCGGTGGCTTCTAAATATCCCATTCTGATATTTTCACGGATGGAAGTATTAAATAAAATTACTTCTTGAGAAACCAGCCCAATTTGCTCGCGCAGGGATTTTTGAGCGCAGGAACGCAAATCAATGCCATCAAATAGAATGCTACCTTTATCGGGGTCATAGAAACGGGTTAGGAGATTAACGATGGTACTTTTACCCGCACCGGAATGTCCGACAAAGACAACAAAATCTCCTTTTTTGATGGTTAGAGATAGGTTATTAATTCCTTTTCTCTCTGAGGAATAGCTAAAACTAACACTATCAAAGCGAATTTCTTGAGAAAAATGAGGTAATTCAATGGCATCAGGTGCATCTTGGACTTGGGGAACTTCAGCTAAAAGAACGGAGATGCGCTGCATGGCGGCTATCCCGTCTATTAGGTAGGGAAGGGAAAAAGTAAAGCTGAGGATGTTTAGATTCAAACCGACTAATAAAACCTGAAAAGAGACAAGCGTTCCTACTGTAATTATGTTTCTGTAGGTCATTACTGCGCCGATACTGATGATGGCAAGCTGGACAAATACAAAGACTAAAGTTGGAATCCTTTGGACTAAATAAGAGGAAAATTTGGCTTTAACATACACTTTTTTTAGAGCGTGCAAATCTTGGGAAAAGTTATTAAGAGTTCGGGTTTGCAAGCCAAAGAGTTTAACAACTGATTGAGAGATAATATTTTCTTGAACTACATTGGCAATTTGTCCTTCTTTATCTCTGAGTAGATAGTTTTGCTCTGTGGCTGTTTGACTAATTTTTGCGGGAGCAAGGACACATAAAGTTAACCCGATACAACTAATCAGACCTAACTGCCAGTTGAGAGAAAACATAAAGATAGCAGAAAAGAGAATACTACCGAGTTCTAAAATCAGGACAAATCCGTAGCTCAAGCTATTTTCTATTTTTTCCGTATCTGCTGAAAAACAGTTGACAATATCTCCGGCTGAACGTCGCCCAAAAAACTCCATAGATAGGTTTTGCAGACGATCGAACATAGAATGGCGTATATTGTTGATGACTGAAATGTTAAACCGTGCTGCCCAAAAATCTCCTAATAAACCGATGAAAACAAATAAAATCGCTCCTGCACCCAGCAATAATAGAATTACAACTAGGAGGTGGTAATTTTGGGGAAGAATGGCAGCATCAATAATAAATTTTAAGCTGATTCGGATTGAGGATTCAAAGGCGGCCTCAAAAAGTCCACGAGCGATGAGAAGAATTGCTAACCATCTGTAGGGAGCGATGTATTTATTCAGTTCTTTGAGAAACCAAATTAGATTCATTTGTTTTTAAATTAAAAGGTGACTCGCTCCAATACACCAGGAGTTTTCAAGCCAGCTAACGCGGCATTGCCAGTACATAATAAAACCGTAATCATTTCAGCCAGTAAATCTTCCACTAACTCGGATAGTGCAGTTTCAGATTCAACAGCAGCTTTGAGAAAGGGAAACGCCAAACCCGCTAAATCTGCACCCAGAGCAATAACTTTAGTCACATCAACACCATTGCGAAGTCCACCAGAAGCAATGATGGGAATCTGGGGAGAAACCGCCCGTACTGCTGTGACGCATTCTGCGGTTGGTAATCCCCAGTCAGCAAAGGTTGTTCCCAGTCGGCGTTGTCGTGCCTCTGATGCCCGTTCGCTTTCTACTTTTGCCCAAGATGTTCCTCCTGCCCCGGCTACGTCAATGGCGCTTACTCCAGCCTCTATGAGTTTCTCAGCCATCTGTGCCGAGATGCCGTTGCCAACTTCTTTGGCAATGACGGGAACAGGAAGCTTTTGGCAAAGGGTCGCTATTTTGGCGAGTAGTCCCCGAAAGTTAGTATCTCCTTTGGTTTGAATACACTCTTGTAGGGGATTCAGGTGTAGGATTAGGGCATCGGCTTCTAGTAAATCCACACTCCGTAAGCATTCGTCAATGCCGTATTTATAGTTAAGCTGTACTGCACCCAAATTGGCAAACAACAGAATATCAGGGGCGATAGAACGTACAGCAAATGTGGGTGCAACCTGGGAGTTTTCAATTGCCACCCGTTGAGAACCAACTCCCATTGCAATTCGGTAGTGTTGGGCAACTTCTGCCAGACGATAATTAATCATTTTCGCCTGTTCCGTTCCGCCCGTCATGGAGGAAATTAGGAGGGGAACACCTAGTTTTTTCTGGAAAAAGGTTGTACTCAGGTTAATCTCACTTCGGTCTATTTCTGGTAAACAGCAGTGAGTAAACCGATAGTGTTCTAGTCCGTTGGTGGTTTGATGAAATTGTACATCTTCTTCCAAGCAAACTCGCAAATGGTCGGCTTTCCGAGTTTGGGTTAGAGTTGCTTGTTCTGATGTTGCTTTGTTAGCTGTTTGATTTGACAATTTACTTACTTTTATAAAGGGAAAAAAATTATTGTGAAATGGTAGTACCTTCTTCTAGGATTGGTTCAGGAATTTCGGGTACTGCAAAACTTTCAGTCTCTGCATTCCACATTTTCTCGAATTTCAGATCTTCCATCCATAGTTCAATAAAAATTTTAGCTATTTCCGGCCTAGTTTTCTCTAGCAATTTGAGCCGCTCTTGCAGTTTCGAGTTCAAGCTTTCAAGATACCACCGCAGGTGTTGGGGAGCTTCAGCACCATAGAGGCGCACAAACATTCGATAGGTATTAATGACGTTGCGATTGATATCTTCTTTGTAGTCTCTGAGGTCACAACAAATTTTGCAAATTTGATCTGATAGTCGGCAGGTTTGTAAAAATTCTTCATCATAAGGTTGATTGGTTAACTTTAATAAAATCCGTTGTAGTATTGCAAAATCAAAACATTTGAATAGACTGGCTTTATCAATATCTTCTACAGTTGGACTTCCTCCCGAACAAAACTGCTGTTCCAGACGGTAGTAGGTCAATCCATTGGTAAATAATTCAGTTTCTATTTTCTCATCGAAGAGGTTGAGTTGAAATAATACATCTCGCAGAGTTAACATATGTGGTGAGATAAAATCGGGATCGTCAACATGGCGTTCGTATTCTTCATCAAATTGATAGATTGTCGCCTCAACAAATATGAGTAGAGGCATAAATTGCGAAAAATCGGCTTCCGAAAGACCTACCAAGGGAAAATAGAAGCCCGTGAGGCCCTGAAGATTAGTGATAGATTTTTGAAGACTCCAGTATGAAGTGGTGGGTATCAACATTTGATCGGTTACAGACACCGTTTTGAGAGATTCTAGGTGATTATTCACCAGAGCGGTGTCGTTTTTGAAGATGGAGTAAGTCATTACATTCCCCTTGTTGGTTAGTTGATATAACTAATTCTGTTGCCAAAGAGTAAAGTATAGAGGGCGAGGTTATAGTGATATAATCTTGCTATTCAACCTGCTGATATGGCTCAATAAATCTAAGTATTGGGTCAAATATAGCTTTGTTGTTGCCCTCTAAACGTTCACTTCTATAAATTTGCTGTTCTGGTGATTTTGGATTACTGTCTCTCTGACTCTTGAAACTTTTTAAGCACTATCTAAACGTTCTTTAGTGATAGCGATCGCATGGCTAGCTGCTAAGATGTAAACTTTACGCTACCTGATTTACTGAAGGGGATTTTGTGGAATTCCTTGAAAAAGCCTCTGTAATTATTTCAGACATCAGATGAGAAAAGGGAATTTTGGCAAGGTGTAAAATAGTACCGACTTTGGATGTATTTGGATTTTCTACACCCATCGTGAGAGACGTGGAAGTGACAAAAGGACAGGGATTTACCTCTAAAACAAACATTTCTTGAGTTATCTCCTCCATGCGGATATCTACTCGTCCATATCCAGTAGCACCTATTGCACAGTAAGCACGTTTAGCTAGTTCGCTCAGTCGAGCCTGCAATTCAATCGGTGCTAATTGATAACCGAATAACGGTTCCTGATGGGGTAGGATAGTTCGTTCTTCTGCTTCTCCTAGCCATAGCTCACGGGTATAAAATCGTTCAGTTTCGGGTACACCAGAGTGAAAAACTGTTTCCAAGGCTGGATAAATCTTTATTCCCTCTGGATGTTGAGCAGTCCCTATGACTAAAACCGTAAATTCTCGACCTTTGATAAATCGTTCGACAAAGATACTGCCTGCCGGAATCTGCATCCCATGTTGTCCTTGCTGTAGATCATCAAATCGAGCGATCGCTTCTTCATCAGTGTGGATAACAGATTGCAAGGAAATACCTCTAGTACCAAACGAAGCTGAAGGTTTGACAATCAGTGGAGGTACAAGGCGATCGCACAATCCCCGAATGCTATTCACATCTTTAATCACTTCATAGGGTGCAGTTGAAACTCCTGCCTCAACAAAAGCCTGTTTCATCAGTATCTTGGAGTCACCCATTTTAAAGAACTGAGAATCTGCTCCAGTGAAGAGAATACCCTTAGCTTCCAATAATTTCACAACAGAAGCCCCTGGATATCCATCAATTTCATCGAGTCCCGCACAATAGTTCAGTACAATTGGAAAATAATGGGTTTGGGAAGCCGCGACTTCTTCGATCGCTGCCTTCATATTTTTTAAGGTGATTAGCTTAAACTTCCATGCGACTTCCAGTTCCGCAAAAACCTCTGCTAGTTCTTGCTGAAAATATACAGGATCGAATTCTTGGTTAGAAAAATCTGAATCTGCAGATAAAGAATAGGGAATAAATGCCCAGACAAGCATCTCTTTATCGGAAATCGGTAAATTTTTGATTGGTTGAATTGATTTCATTTTTTAGAGAGGGTTAACAGGATTGCTGAGGTGGACAAAAACAATACCTTAGTTCTAGGTAAAGCCTATGGGCAATTTATGAAAAACTATACTGGCACTCTTTGGATTCCAAAAAGTTTCTATATAGGCGTTGAAAAGGTGATTTAACTCGCTGTAAATGTTCAAAATTAAATACATCTAGCATCAGAGCAAGACCACTGCCATATTCGGGGTGATTTATCATATCAATAGGTTGATAGCCTAGTTTTTGAAAGAAACCAATCATGTGAGGTTCGCAGTCTATAAAATCCAATTTGACTCCATCTAGCAGGAGCTGGTTGTAATTGGCTTGCATTAGGACTAGCCCTATCCCCTTTCTTCTGAAATTTGTGTCTACCATAAATTTCGTGGAAACTGACACATTCATGGGATGTGCATCTTGGGTGATTTCACTCATGTTATAAAGAGAAACATAGTATCCTAAATCTGATTGGCTAGAATAGTTACATCTAACAGTGCCAAGTAATTTACCATCTTTAAAAGCTCCAAAAATGTTGCCTGATCTATCTAGCGGTTCTTCGATTTTTTGCTGTTGTTGGTCTGCATAGTGTTGGCTATATCCTAGTTCTTCTACATAGATTTGATAGCGTAATTTGAAAACCTGTTCTTTTTCTTCTGGGGTTTGAGCTAATCTGATTTCTAGCATAGTATTTCTATATCCGTAAATTCAGAGTTTGTTTTTAGTTAGGGCGATCGCCCTTCGGATGTGGAAATTTAATCGGGGGGCGATCGCCTTTCAGGTGGCGGGACTGCTAGAAAATAGTGCAGTCCCTACCTGTTACGCCGACGCGGGTATGTGGAAGTTGGTTAGAGGGGCGATCGCTCTTGCGATCTGTGAATTTGATTAGGGTGAGAGGCGACTCATTGAGTCTGGTGTTGTTTGGATCGGGATTTGGTGGGTTTTTTCCTTATGTGGGATCGCTTTGCTGCAATCAAAAAGAGGCATAGATACCCCACTTCACCTTATGGGGTTTTTTCTCTCCCAGGTTATCCTAACTCTGCACCCATTGGTTCTGGTCATTGAGTGTCATGTCTACTTCATATTCCCCTGATTTAAACTTAAATAGCGAAACTTTCGTGACCGTCTGTATATCCAATACTTCTCCTTCCTTCTTTTCCGTAGCAGCTCCTACCCAATAAACGGGTGTTGGAGTGAAACTGTGCGTAAGGTTTGGCCCTGCTTGTTCTACAAACGTTCCTTTACCAGACATTCCAATACCAACTGTGAATTTTAGATCTGGTATATTGCCCAAATCTGTAATGACAAGCTCACCCTTTCTTGATGAATCTTGAGTCGGATTAGTCAGAGTAGGAGCGCCCGCTGAATTATAGCCAAAAGTGCTGCTATTGGCGGTTTCTAGATTCGCGTCTCGTGGTCCTCTTGCTTTATAAGTTATACCCGGCTTTAGTTCTCCTGTATCAGCCCAGACAAAGTTGTAATTTATAAACCATGTGAATGAGATTTCATCCTGTGGAGCTATAGGATAAGGGCTGACAAACCAAGCAAGAGATAACATTTTGTTGGTCTGCTTTGGACAAGTTTGGTAAATATAAAATACCCAATCCCGGCTCGATTGGTTTTTGACATTTAATGTGTATCCTTGCTCTCCCCCTAAGATCAATGACCTTTTGTTTTGACTTGTATGGATTAGTGATGTCACTTCTCCCTCAATCTCCGCATCAAATTCATTCAACGTTACTCCTGCTATTACTGCATTGCCTATATGCGGAGCAATCACTTGTGTTTTCGCCTCATTTCCAATGGGTGTAGGATTCGTTACTTTTCCTTGATAATCAGCTCCATCAAAGTAACCAAAATTAAAGTGACTATTTGGATAGATGGCGACAAACCATCCATTTATCGCAGCACTTACCTGAGATTTTTCAAGATCAGTCATAGCTCTGTTAAATCGAAAAAACATATGTGGCTCCTAAATTATTTCACTGATTTGCTGACGACAAATTTTGCAGATTAAGGTATTAAATTGAGGCGAGATGAATAGCGTTCGGTTGATAAATCCATCCCACTTGCTCATCTATTTATTAGACGCTTCCCGAAGCCAAATTGTGAATTCTTACACGGCATAAATTTCTGAAACTCGCTGCACCCGATAAAACCAACCCAAAAATGCGCCCCTCTTCCTCTTTAGGGCAAGCAGAAACGAGGCTGTATCACACCAGTCTTTTCTTGTCAAGGAGAGCATGATATAATGTCCATCACTATTCAGGCTAAATGTATGGTTACGAGTTCTTTGACATTAAACCTAGACACCATTCACCTGACAGACGAACAGTTCTATCAGTTATGTCAAAATAACCGCGAATTGAACTTTGAACGAACGGCCAAAGGAGAATTAATTATTATGTCACCCGTTGGCGGCGAAACCGAGCTCCTTCACTCCGTTCAGGATGAAGCAGAATTAATTGCTGATTTAGAAATCTGGAATCGACAAATTAACCTCAGTGTTACCTTCAGTTCCGACCCGATATTTAAGTTGCCCAATGGTGCTAACCGTTCCCCAGATGCCGCTTGGATTCAGCGCGAACGCTGGGAACACTCACACCCGAACAACGAACGGCGCAAATTTCCCCCCATTGCACCCGATTTTGCGATCGAATTAAGGTCAGCAACAGATGATTTGGAAATGTTGCGTTCCAAAATGCAGGAATATATGGATGCAGGGGTGCAATTGGGATGGTTGATTAACCCCCAACAGCAACAAGTAGAAATTTATCGCGCACGACAAGATGTGGAAGTGCGAAATCTCCCCACAGAATTATCAAGTGAAAATATATTGCTTGAATTTAGGTTGAATCTATCCCTTTATTAACACTCCTCGCCCCCCGTGTTAGCAATCTCAGAAACCCGGTTTCTGGAATGGGGGATGCCGGAATTTCGCTACTCCAAGCTATAGAAACCCGGATTAGCAATTGCTTCAAAGCGCTTCGCGAAGCTATACGCCTAAGCGGAATCGCCCATTGAGAAGACGAGGGAAAAGCCGAGATTTCTTTGCTAAAGCTAAAGAGACGTGGTTTCTCGCCCTTCATCCTTTCTTCTAGTTCCAGCTTTTCTCTGTGCGGTACAGACAGCGCCACCTGCTGGAGTTCCCCATCAGTAACAATCTCTATTTCCTCTAACTTCTGATCGAATTTAGCATCCACCAAAACAGGCTCAATCTGCGTAACAGACAGCGCCGCCTCTGGTAATTCTACACCAGCAACAATTTGTACTTGTTCTAACTTCCCAGATAAGGTTATCTCGCCCGCAACCTGTTCTTTTTGAGCAGTCTTCTTCCACTTCCGTGGTTTTGCAGACTGAGGAGAAACCCTCGACTTAGGATTAGACAAATCCGAGTCAGTCCCATCTTCCCCGAAATTTTCATTGAACCGCTGACGCAAAATTGCCCGCGCCTGCGAAATGCGCTTGCGGACGTTATCGTAGGATATGCCAAGCTGTTCTGCAATATCTGGATAAGATAGCCCTGATTCAAAATGGAGAATAAAAGTCTCGCGCAATCTATCTGGCAACTCATCTATTGCCCCACGAAAAAATAATTTTAGTTCGCGCTGCATAGCAGCGCGAACTGGTGTTTCTTCTTGGCTAATTAATTCGGCTTGGTTCCCTATAGCAATGGTGTCTAAACTGTCAACTCCTACTGCACCCCTGTTGCGCTCTCGATGGATATCGGCGCACAGGTTATAAGTCAGTTTGGTTAACCAAGCCTTAAAGTTTTTGATATCATCCGTACAATCTCTTAGTTTCTCCCAAGCTTTGAGCATCGCCCGACTGAGGGCATCTTCAGCATCGGTTGGGTTGCTCATCCACTTGCGACAGCAACGGTAAAGATAATCTTGATTATCCTGCCATAATTTCCAAAAAGCTGAATCTATATCTTGAGTGCATGAGGAAGGGACTGATGCAGAACTAGAAATTAACATCTGTGGGTGCCGAAACTCTAAGTGGACAAACAACTTGCGATTAATTGAGGCAGTAATTTACCTAGCCTCAGATGCACCTATCACCATGTTGACTTACCACTCAGGCTAAAGTAAAGTCGGAAAAGTCGGATCTTTCAAGTCGGAAAAGTCGGAAAAGTAGGATCATCGCTGCTATGAGTGCATAGCTCAGACATCCCTTTAACAATTTAAGCTCACCCGCCAGGTAAAATGCCACCGTATTAATACTGAATTCAGGCTGATATATAGGCTAAGGGGAGCGTCTGTTTTATATGCTGTCCATCATCCCAACCCCGCTCAGGGGTAGGCTTTCTGGGACGTTAGCTGTAACTTTATGCTATGTGTCTGAATCACCAGCCCCCAGATTTATCCGTGGGATCACTTCCACAATTTCAAATCTCAAATCTCAAACGCGGGACGTAGGATTAAGCCACAGCAGAATTGTCCGTTTTAATTCATTTAATTCCCGATACACTTCTTGTTTGACCCATTGCCCGATCGCGTCGAAGGGTGTAAAAATTTGACCCACAGGCCAGCTAACATCTTGACCTAATGGCGTTTGATGGTTCCCCGTCAGGGTTTGAACTGTAATCATGTCGGGAAATTTCGGTTTAAGCAGATTTGTCAACAGCAGGGTTTGGTCGATGTTGTCGCCGTTAAATTTGACTAAAAGATTGCGCCGGATTTGATAGCTATCTTGCACTAGGCGATTGGTGTCTTGCGGGGAAGGGGTAAACTCTACTTTAAAGACGGGGGAAATTTGCTCGACGATCGGGATTGCTTCGGATGCCGCATAATTGTTGAAAGAGATCAGAATATTGCCGGCCCTTTCTACGTCAAACACAGAACCGATGAGGAGGTGGAGTTTGCATCCCATGCTGTGCCCCATGCCGTAGATGGGGAGATAGGAAGATTTGAGCAATTTAGTGGCGCGCAGGCGGGAGAGGGCATTTTCAAATTTGTTGAGGACATCGCGGGCGATCGCAATGTGATCTAAAGTATTGACAAACGGTGTTGCGACTACAAGATATCCTTGATTCCCCAAAGCCTCTAACAGCCAGCGATAGGTTAGTTGCGGTGCGCTAGCCACAAATGCACCGCCGAGAAAGTGTACGATCGCGATCGGTCTTGAAGGAATTAATACCCAATTGCCAGAAATTTCTTGCCAGTCCATAAATTTCATCAAGTTTAAAGTAAAAAAGCGATCGTCCTCTGAAAAGTAGAAGGTACAAAACAGAATTTTTTCTAAAGTTTTGCTTTTACTTTCTGCCTAAAAAAGGGGCTTGATATGATGTCCGATCGACGATCGTAACAAAAAAAGGTTCGTAGTGCGTCCTGGTGTCCGCTCTCAGACAGAGAACCTGCATTCCGCACGCGCGAACCAATTTTAGATTGGTCAACCCACAGGACACGATCTGACACCTGTTTTATCCTTCAAAAAACTTTGCTTTTTATTCAAGGAATTATTTAGTCTAACTGTCTTGGCAGCAAATAGCACGGCGGGCACCTGTTACCAATACCATTTTTCCAAGATCGTGCAAAGTCGTAATCTTCGGGTGTGTCGCCAGCGCGAGTCCTCGCATTTCATCGACTGTACCTCCGGCGACGCACCTTACACATTCGACGCAAACAAAAAAAACCAACAATTATATTGTAGCAATGATTTTTCTGGCTTGGTATTATTTAATTGTCATTCCTTAGTTTGATCGTGATGAATGCAAGTCCTTCGATGATGAAGACGACTTGCATTCATCACCATCGAACAGTGGCGAAAGGCTGCGATACCGCTAGATTAAGATCAGCTAATTTCTGGACTACAACCTGGATACAAATACAATTCCCTCTAGGATATCCCGCCGATTTGGGACGATTGCTGGGAGATCAATTCTACCGAATCACTGGTGTCTTCTGCATTTAAATCGCCCAACGGATCGTGAGTCTTCATCCATTTCCATTTGTTCACAGCACCTTTCGGAGACAACACTGTGCTAGCAATGCCGTAAATTAGAGTGGGCAAAACCTCCCGATTTAACCAGCTTTGTCCCAGCTTTCTCATGTAGTGCAGTGCCAAAAGTTCTCGGAATTTGTTAAATTTTTTCAACTGCGGCAAATTATTAAAACATACCTGTTCGTACTCGTTGAGCGATAACTCTTTTTCCCCCCGCAAGCGTCGCAGTTGGTTTTCCTTGACACAATCAGCAGCTATGCGCTTTTTCAGCCAGTGTTTGTCTGTCAGAGAGTTCCCTCTAATTCGATAATTTCCCAAAGGTGTCTTCGCCGCTAACAAGCCGTGCTTTTGAGCAATTTTGGTAAATAATTCTGTATCTTCTCCTACCTGCCAATCTTCTGCAAAGCCGCCTTCTTGGAGTAGAATAGAGCGATCGACTACCACAGAAGACGGAAAAACCCAAGGACTTTCGCCTGTCTCCTTAATCGCCTGCATTTCTGCTTTAGTTGTAGGATAGGTGGCAATATAGCCCAACTTGTTGCCGTGCTTGTCTAAATATCGCAAAGCATGAGCCACAGCTTTGACTTCGGGATTGTCTTCGAGCATTTTTAAACAAACTTCTAGCTTGTTTGGTTCCCAGGTATCGTCGCTGTCGAGAAAGGCTACATACTTGCCCGTTGCCCGATGTATCAATAAATTTATCGACTTAGAAAATCCAAAATATTCGGAATTTCGGAAGTATTGAATTCTGGAATCTTGCTCGGCCAGTTGAACAGCAATTTGGGCAGTAGCGTCTGTAGAGAAGTCATCAATAATTAAAATTTCTAAATGCTTGTGAGTACCGTTGACTGCGGAAACAACTGTTTCGGTTAGAGTGTCGGCTGCATTAAATGCAGGAATAATTACACTGACTTTTTCGTTGTTCATAAATTGAATTAGCTAGGGTTTGGTAGTTGTTCTCTTAAGTAGGGTTTTCGCCACTTAGGAACGAAGCCTGCATGAAAATACTTAGAAAGTAGGAGTTTTAGTTTTATACAGAAACTGCAAATTGCAGGCTTTGAAAGCCACCGAGTGCGATCGAGTGCGATTTCCCAGGCTTTGTTTGAGCTGTTAACTTCCCAGCCAGAGTGTTGTTATCGTTTCGATCGTTCCAGCTTCTTTCCACCGCCTCGCGTTTAGGCACGCACAGGCACAAATAGGATGCTGTTGGGAGGATGTGTGTTTTGCTTTAACGCTCGCAAGTCGTAAAAAAATGCTTTTTTAAAAGTCGGAAATACTCCCATGCTATTTTGGTCTGATTATATTTTGTACGCACTGTTAACAAGACTCTAGTTAGACCATTATATAGCTTTGTTAATTTTTTTAGATAAAATTCATTAAATTAACTTTTTAGATCATAATAGTGCGGAGAGTTTTCAATCACCAACGGTATAATTAGGGTTTCAGCTTCCCCATTCTGTGAAATATTAACGCTTGAATGCGGGTTTTGGTCGCCACCTCAAAAATTGTCAGGAGTATTGTAATTAAACTATCGGACTAATTGAAATAGTAAATTTGTAGGTATTAATAATTATTATCTAAATCAAAATTTAATCTATATCTTTAGGATCAATACTTCGGACAGTTTTTCTATCGCCCAATGACTTATCCTTTAGGGCTTTGAGCCACTGTGGATAATTAAATCAAAGTCATCTCCACCCCTGACTTGCATTTAATTCGACTTTTTCATGATCCTTAGCCTGTAAAGCTTGTAGTATCGTTCTAAAAACTGTCCGGAGTATTGTTAGGATGATGTTATTCAAATTATGTTTTAAAATGAACTGAGAAATCGGGGGGGGAAATGTTTTTAAAGTTCTTGAGCAAAGTGCAAATTTATACTTGTTGCCTAACAGTCTTGGTTTTGGGTGGCTGCCAGCAGCAGCTAGAGCGAAACTTGCAGCAGCAGCAGCGCAGCAAACAGGGGATGGCAGTTTCGGCTCACCCTCTGGCGAGCGCTGCGGGGCTGGCCCTGCTGCAACAGGGCGGCAATGCAGTGGATGCGGCGGCTGCTACGGCTTTGGCGATTTCGGTGGTGGAGCCTTTTTCGGCGGGTATCGGCGGCGGGGGTTTTTTGCTCCTGCGGCGGGTCGAAACGGGGACTGTGCAAGCGCTGGATTTCCGGGAACGATCGCCCAAACGAGCCACGCGGAATATGTACCTCGACAAGGAAGGCAAGGTGCGCCCAAGGGCAAGTCGGGACGGGCATTTGGCGGCGGGGATTCCGGGTACTGTTGCTGGACTTTATACGGTGCACCGCGAGTATGGTAAGTTGCCTTGGGCTGCGGTGGTGGCGCCGGCGATCGCCCTGGCTGAAAAAGGCTTTCCGGTAAGTTCGCGGTTTACCACGGCTACCGGGCGACGACAGGATGTGTTCAAAAAAAACCGGGCGGCGCGGGAGGTTTTTACTCGCGGTGGCATTTTATACCAGCCGGGTGAGCTTTTGGTGCAGCGGGATTTGGCGCGGACTTTGCGGCAGATTGCACAAAATCCGCAGAGTTTTTATACCGGGGACATTGCGCGGGCGATCGCAGCCGACATGGCTAAAAACGGTGGCATTATCACTCTGGAAGATTTGAAAAACTATACGCCGATTTGGCGGAATCCGGTTTGTGGCAACTTTCGCACTTACGAAATTTGCGCGATGTCGCCTCCTTCTTCCGGCGGCGTTCATTTGTTGCAAATCTTAAATATTCTGGGAGATACGGATCTCAAGAGTTTGGGGAGGCAAAGTCCAGATACTTTGCACTTGCTGGCGGAGAGCATGAGGATTGCTTATGCTGACAGGGCTGAGTATTTGGGCGACCCGGATTTTGTGACGGTACCGGTCAAAGCTCTGACTAGCACCAATTATGGTAAATTGAGACGATCGCAAATCCAAATGTCAAAAGCCAGACCCTCTAGCGAGGTAAAAGCTGTTGACGCTGAAACTTTGAACCGTCTGCTGTGGGAGTCTCCCGAAACTACCCACCTCACGGTAGTTGACAAAGATCGCAATGTTGTAAGCTTAACCTTTACCGTGAATGGGGGTTTTGGGGCTGGAGTCGTGGCCGCGGGTACGGGAATTTTGCTCAACAATGAGATGGACGATTTTGCTGCTGCGCCGGGAGTGCCGAATTTGTCGTCTGGTTTGGTGAGCGGTGAGGCAAATGCGATCGCCCCTGGAAAAACTCCTTTATCCAGCATGACACCGATGATTGTCACGGAAAATGGCAAATTTCGCCTCGCTGCCGGTGCTCCCGGAGGTAGTACGATTATTACCACGGTGTTGCAAATTGTTCTGAATGTGTTGGTTTACGACATGAATGTCGGCGATGCTGTGTCTGCACCGAGAATTCACCACCAATGGCAGCCGGATCGCCTGATGGTGGAACGGGGAGGTTTTGAGGCTGCGACGCTTTCGGAGTTGCGGCGACGGGGACACCTGATTGTCGAACGCGACGGCTGGGGCAATGCCAATGCGATCGTCCTGACAGCAGACGGTTGGTTGGAAGGGGCTGCCGATCGGCGCGGGGAAGGAGAAGTAAGGGGATTTTAGTCAACAGTCAGTCGATTAGAGATTTGAGAGGGGGGCGAGACTTCGGCGACTCGACGATTTTAGATTGACTCCACAGATGAATCTGTGATGTTGAACTAAGGTCAAAAATTTTGCTCTCTCCACGACAGGATTCGGGGGCTTGTATCCGTTTTTTGGGCAATGTCATCTTTCATGAGTCATTAGCTATTAGTCATTAGTCATTAGTCATTAGTCATTAGTCATTAGTCATTTTGGCGATCGCCAACGGTATCAAAACCCGTTTTTTTGTCTCCAGTGCGTAAGTCCTGAAATTATTAGTCTGTGTACGTGTATTTTTGCATCCGTATTTTTGCACTGATGTTTATTGGCTGACTAACTGCCAACATTTACAAAAAAGAATAATCACCAAAAGCGTAAATTCACTTATGTGTAAAGTTATTGTAAAGGCACTAGACATTGATACTTATATAATGTAAAAATGAAGTTGTGCATAGGATCAGGTTTGTATCTTCCAGGAAAAATTTATGATAATTACTCACAAAATTGCTGCCTTAACAGCTACATTAACTACTGCTATGAGTTTGTTGGCAGCGCCAGCAATGGCATTTTCGGTAGGGGCAACTAATAACGCTGAGACTTTAAAAAATAATTTATTGGGGGCTAATACAGCCGGGCTGAGTAATTTCTCTGTTTCAACTACGGGTAATTCGGCTGCTTTTGGTACTTTCACTAATGACCCCTTCGGTTTGACATCAGGTGTTGTTCTGAGCACTGGTAGAGTCGCCGATATACGGGGTAAGAATCGGAAAGATAACTTCACGACCAAAAATATCAGCGATTTAAGCACGGACTTTGGGTCTGAAGGTGAAGAGGGGGATTTGACTCAGCTAAACCTCAGCTTTTTTGCTAATAGCACGGTTGAAAAGTTAGTCTTTCAATATGTATTTGCTTCTGAGGAGTTTCCTGAGTTCGGCAATTCTGAATTTAATGACGATTTTGAACTGCTGCTGAACGGCACTAATTTGGCAAAATTGAGCGACGGAAAAACAGTTACGATTAATAATCTTGTTCCAGATCCCTATAATCGCTCTACATATCACCCAGACTATATTGACAACCCAAGTTTGACAGGTATTGCTGCTAACATCGTTAAGCTCGACGGTTTTACTAAAGTTTTAGGTTTTGAGGGTTTGCTCAAGCAAAATCAGACGAATGTTCTCAGCATCCGCATTAAAGATGTGGGCGATGGCAAGTTAGATTCTGCTGTATTTATTAAAGGCGGTTCTGTGGAGACGGTTCAAGCTGAGCCGGTTCCCGAACCGATGACTGTGGGGGGTTTGATGGCGGGAGGCGCTATGCTGGCTGCTGGACGAAAGTTACGCAATCGCCGTGGCGGAAGTAATTAATAAGGGAAGGAAGAAGGAAGAAGGAAGAAGGAAGAAGGAAAAAACAGAACAGGAACCATTTTGGCGGTTGCTGTAATATGAATCTCGGTTAGCCGTCTTGGAGACAAAAACGGGGTTTGATGAACGAAAAGACCTTGTTGCAGTTCTTGAACCGGGAAAAAAAACTCGGTTTGTGCGATCGCGATCGGGTAATATCATCTCAAGTAATGTAACCGCTATGGGTACGCAGCGAGGAATGCAAGTCCTCATAAAATTCTGACGACGAACGTCCTCACTACCAACCAATTTTATTGCGGTTGTTCTAGCGGACATAATATAAGTTTTTATCCAAAATTCGCGGCGAAGGGCGAATTTTTGTGTATTTTTGGTTGCCGCAAATATTTCGGGTAAAACCCGACCCTGCAACAACTGACTAAAAACTAAATCATTTAGGGCTTGCTGAAAAAGTCCACAAATCAAATCTAGGTGCCAAACAGCTTGAAAAATGGGAGATTCGGAGATTGGTTCCCAAATTTACTCCACAATTTTCCACCGAAATCCAAGGATTTTGAGCCGAAAAACGTCATAACGAGAGCACTTTTTTGTGTTTAAAAATCTTGAAACCCTTGGCAGTCATAGCTTGTAGTTCTATTCAGCAAGCCCCATTTAGCTATGAACAGTACCGTCGGGTAGAATTGTACCTGTTAATGTAGTTCGAGTGAGTTTTACCATAACTCGATCGCCATAACCGATTTTAGCCCCTGTTAAATCCGCACCGCTCAAGTCTGCACCGCTCAAATCCGCTCCGATTAAATTTGTTTCTGTCAAATTGGCATTGATCAAACAAGCCCCTAACAGGTTTGCCCTGAACAAGTTAGCTTTGTGCAAATTCGCGCCTGTGAGGTTGACGTTGTGCAGAAAAGTATCGCTTAAGTCGGCTTCACTCAGGTTTGCATTGCTCAAGTTTCTTCCTGAAAAATCCTTTTCTTTTAAGGAAGCTCCTTTGAAGTTGGAACCGCTCAAATCGGGAGCTTGTGGCCCAGCTTGGCGGTAAGACTGAGATGACTGAGATGGCGGCGGCTGCGATTGGTAGCGGGACGCCTCTGAATATGGCCCTGCAGGGTTTCCCCCATAGTTTCCCGCATAATTTCCAGCATATTTTCCTGAAGAGGGTTCAGAAGAGTAGCGGGGTTCTTTTGGGTTGGCCGGTGGTGGCTGGGTGTTTTGGTGCTGGGTGTTTGAATACTGAGTATTTCTGTACTGATTGTTTTGGTACTGAGTGTTTTGGTACTGAGTGTTTTGTGGCTGAGTGTTTTGTGGCTGAGTGTTTTGTGGCTGAGTGTTTTGGTACTGAGTGTTTCTGTACTGAGTATTTTGTTGCTGGGTATTTTGTTGCTGGGTATTTTGTTGCTGAGTGTTTCTGTACTGAGCGTTTTGTTGCTGGGTATTTTGTTGCTGGGTATTTTGTTGCTGAGTATTTCTGTACTGAGCGTTTTGTTGCTGGGTATTTTGTTGCTGAGTGTTTCTGTACTGAGCGTTTTGTTGCTGGGTGTTTTGTTGCTGGGTGTGTTTGTGCTGGGTGTTTTGTTGCTGGGTGTGTTTGTGCTGAGTATGTTTGTGCTGAGCGTTCTGATTCTGACCTCTTGGTTGAATCGATCGCAATTGTTCGCGAGCTTGATTAATTTCCTTAATCTTTTCTTCAGCTTTCTGTAGTAGTCTGGGATTGTCTTTGGGGATGCGATCGGGGTGCCAAATGAACGCTAAATCCTTGTAGGCTTGGCTAATTTCTTCTCTGGAAGATCCCGGCAACAGTCCCAGCACTTTATAGTATTGGTCGAGGTCGTTCATTGTACCACCTTTCGCTTTAAGAAATTAGAAATTAAAAATTAAGATCGGAGCAAAAGCCGTTCTCAAAGCTTGCTTGTCCGATCGTACATTAGATGAACAATAACTCAGCTAAGCCGCTGCTGGCAAAAATTCTCGAATTCGCTGCAAGTATGTTGCGGCATCCTCCAGCATCGGAAAGTGAGCCGTATTCGGAATTATAACAAATTCTACTTTTTTGCTGAGGGAGGCTGCTTGCTCTCCCATGACGGCGGGGATAATTTGGTCGAATTCTCCGGCCACAAGCAGTGTGGGAACACTCAGCCGCGCAAATTCTTGGGGCATTTCCTCGGCGGCTCTTTTGCTGACTGCCGTCACCATTGTACCTATAGCAGCTTCCTCGTCTGCCATTAAAAAATCCTTGAGAAACGCCAGACTGACCTCTGTGGGCAGGGAACGGCGCAAAAACCGGGCCATAAATAGCCGATCGGCAAAGGGGATGGATGCCAACCAAGAGGGTCTAAATTTTACCACATAGCCACCGAATTTGTGAAAAGTTGTAAAAGATTTTTCGTCGTATTCAAAAATCCCGCTGCAAGTGAGAATTGCTTTTTCTACTTTTTCGGGGTAAAGGTTGAGAAATAAAGTAGCAATTGATGCACCTGTGGAGTGAGCATTGAGAAAGACGCGGCTTAAATTCAGAGATTCTAATAATTCAGCTAAGTCGCGGGCGTAGGTTTCGAGTTCGTAGCTTGACTCAGGAGGCTCTTTTGGCAAAGGCGATCGACCAAAACCTCTCATATCATAAAGCAAACAATCAAAATCATCAGCAATAGCCCGTGCCGTGCCTTCCCAGTAGCGCGCTGAGCCCGCCCAGCCGTGCAGAAATACCATCACTGGTTTGCCGCTGTGTGCAGCACTGTTATCTGCCGTTATCCACTCGTAATAATGTTCTACACCGCGAATTGAAATAAAAGACATGATATTGATTTGGATTCTTAGATTTGAGATTTTAGATCTTAGCTCATAATTGTTCAGTAAATACCCAAAATCCCGACTTATTTAAAAAAAAATCAGGAATCTCAAGATTATATCCATCAAAAAACTCGGCGTTAACCTGCGTCAATCCGCCCACATCTGCGGTCAAAAATCATACACATAGAAACCACCAGAAATCACAAAGCAATTTAATTTTGCATCCATCAAAAAAATCTGCGTTAATCTGCGTCAATCCGCCCACATCTGCGGTCAAAAATATCCAAAAATCTCAAACAGCAGAAGCAGCCAGCCAAAACAAACCATCCACCAACAGCGTGCTCAAAACAGCACCGCTGAAAGCGCGCCAGTGCAATTGTGCGTCGCGCAAACTCAACAAACCGACGGTTAGCAACACAGCAATTAAAAGTAGAGCGCAGCCTATGCCCCAAGGAGTGTCAATTTGCCCGATCGCACTTTGAAAAATCGGCATAGCGAATTCCGGTTCCGCGTGCATCACTTTGCGCCAGTAGGGCATCAACCCAGTCAAATAAAAATATAAATCAGTAATAGCCGTGCCAAATAGGGAGCCTAAGTAAAAATAACTGCCAACTTTTCCCCAAGATTTGTTCAAGCACCAAATAGCAAAAGGCAAGCCAATTGCTTCTATAGGTAGATGTAAAATAGGTTCCCATCTAAACCAGCCCCAATAGATGGAACCAGCCAGCCAACATCCGGCAAAGCCTAATAATAAGTCTCCCCAAAGTTGGGTTTTGGGGCGAAAAATTAGAATTAAACTGAGGACGAACCAGGGAATTGTGGAAAGCAAGCTGATGGTAGGATACAAGCGAACTAAGGGTGCTTGCACGAAGACGGGAATTGAGACTAAGAATGCTGAGGCGCAAAATATTAGCCACTGTTTGATGCTGTTTTTTCTGCCTGAAGAAAGAGGATTTTCTAGGCTAGAAACAGTGACAATAGGTGCGATCGCCGATGATGATACTAAATCTAAATTAAACAACTGATTGGACTCCGTACTGTTTCAATAGGTGGACTAAAAATTTTGCTGCGGTTGTGGGTTTTGCCGTTTCAGTACCGGCACAGGTTTGACTGATGTGCCAGCCTGTTGCTGTTTGGGGCGATCGCCACAAATCTAAATGTGCGAGCTCTGGATCTGCATAAAAGCTGTCTCCACCGCTGCCGAGAATGGCTGAACTCCAGTGCGTGAAGCTATCGTGGCTGATGCGGTGGATGGGAAAAGTGCCCCCCAGGGGTACTCCCCAGCCGTCTAGGGCGAAAAATGCCCCGACTTGGCCACCTAGTTGCTGCCACATCCAAGCCGCCCCGATCGCCCCGGCTACTCCTGCCGAAAAGCTGACAAATACTAAACTTTCTCCTGCTAATTCTTGGTTGCACAAAAAGTGCAATATGTCAATGGCTGAAAAAGGCGGAGATTTATGAGCGGGAAAAATCTTGACAGGGTAGAATGTTTGGGTATTTTGCCGGGGTTCTGCGTCTCCCCAAACCTCCGAAAGTCCCGCTAGGAAGCGATCGTTTAGTTTTGGGTCGTGGATTCCGGGGCAAATTACCAGTCTCATCGTGCTTCAAGAAAATTAATTAAGAGCTTAACATAACTTTACTTTATTGTACACCATAATTAATTATATGCCATACGGGGGGATAGGATGTTAAACTAATAACAGAGTCGTGTTTGAAGGGTATCCCCCCAAAATAAACGCTGGGAACGCTCCGAGACACCGAAACCGGAGGCAAGGTGAGGAAGTCTTAAGAAAACATAAAACTTAATGCCCTGTGTCCCAGACCCTGCGGCGTATTCTCTTGCCTTTCCTATCAGATTCCGATCCCCCCAGCCCCCCTTCTTAAGGGGGGAGAAAGAGTCTCAAAGTCCCCCTTCTTAAGGGGGATTTAGGGGGATCTCCGGGGAGTCTAGAAACCGGGTTTCTCTTCGCAATTCTGATTCATCCTTCCTGCGACTCTCCAAATCATTCAAATTGAGGAATACAAAGTGGTTGCTTCTCCCGAAAAAATTGAGTTCAAAACATCTGATGCACCGGCAAACAGCGATCGCGTTGCTGTATTGCTGATGGGTTACGGCGAAGTCGAAAGCTACGACGATTTTGCCAACTACAACGAACAAGCTTTAAATTTGCTTACGGCAAAGTTTGCGCCAGTACCGCTTTGGATTTATCCGCCGCTGGCCAAGATTTTAGCAATCTTTGACTTGCACGAGTGGAGTCACCAACACGGTCAATTCGTTTCGCCGCACAATGCAATTTTTGAACAGCAGCGGGCGGGTATTGAACAGAATTTACAGGAGAAATGGGGCGATAAAGTAAAAGTGTTCAAAGCTTTTAACTTTTGCGCGCCGTTTTTGCCGGAACAAGTAATCCCTCAAATTAAAGCAGAAGGATTTGACAAAATTCTGATTTATCCGCTGTTGGTAGTTGATTCTGTTTTCACCAGCGGCATTGCTGTGGAACAGGTGAATAAAGCTTTAGCACAAACCTTTGATGGCAAAGAACATTGGGTAAAAGGACAGCGCTACATTCCTTCTTTTTACGATGAACCTGCTTACATCCAGCTAATGGCGGATTTGGTTGAAGAGGAAATTAAGAACGATTTAGCTGTAGCGCATTTGCCTTCTCAGATTGGGATTGTGCTGATGAATCACGGTTGTCCGCACAAAGCGAAGGGCTTTACTTCGGGTATTGTGGAAAGTCAAGCTTTGTACGATCGCGTGCGGGAACGTTTGATGTATCGCTATCCTTTGATTTCGGTGGGTTGGCTGAATCACGACACGCCGCTGATTGAGTGGACACAGCCGGATGCGACGTTGGCTGCGAAGAATTTGATTGATTTGGGTGCAACTGCGATCGTCTTTATGCCGATCGGATTTGCGACAGAAAATCACGAAACTTTGTTAGATGTAGACCACATTATTGAGGGTTTGCAGAAACAGCGTCAAGGAGTTACTTATCGCAAATTGCCTTGCGTGAACGATCGTCCAGAGTTTCTGAAAATGGCGGCGGAGTGGGCTAATCCGCAGATTGAAGCGTTGTTGAGTGAAAGTGCGATCGCGGTGAATCCGAGTTTGGTTTCGGCGCAGCGCGAGCACAGTCATTCTCATGAAGGGCACGGGCATTCTCATGGGGAACACGGTCATTCTCATGGCGGGCACGGGCATTCTCATGGTGATCACGGGCATTCTCATTAATTAGGATCTCAGAAACCGGGTTTTTGCGACAATACTGCGTTGAAGACGACAGATTAAGTAAAAACCCGGTTTCTTTTGTTTGAGTGGGTAAATCGAGATTGATTTAGGTGAAAAGGGCGATCGCCCCTTGCTTTTTTTAGAGAAAGGGCGATTTCCTTTATTAATTTATGGTACTGTAAAACTTAACAATGGCAGCCACAATCTTGTTGGGGTTAGATAAAAATGGGAAGCAGTCTTACTGACCTAGTAATAAATCGCTGGCAATCTCTACCGAGTGACTACTCAGAAAACGATCTGGCAATGCACTTAATTCCTCTGATATGGGATGCTAGAGGTCTTAACTTCAATCAGATAAAAACAGGAGGTTTAGGTGCTGGAATAGGCTTAAAACCAGATTACTTAATATATAACAAATTAAACGAGCCACCTAGAATAGTTGTTGAAATTAAAAAGCGTACTAGCTTATTTCATGCCGCTCCAGACCTAGGCTTTTCCGATTTTTGCCAGCAGCAAAACCTTTATAAAGAAGCAGTAGGCTACCCCATTAGCGCAAAGAACAATGGCATTAAGCAGTACCTCGACAATACAAAAGTGCCACCTGAGTATCTAGCTGCTTACGGATGGGTATTTAATGGTGACTTCTTTCAAGTTTGGCGGCGTGTTGATGGGCTGGTTTTCCCTTTAACTCCTGTGCTAAAAGTGACAGCAGCAAATTTTCCTAAGCTTTTGCGTCAATTAGAGTATTGCTTGACTCCTCAGCGGGCTTTGGTAACAGCCATTTGGAATCAGAAAGGAGGCGTAGCAAAAACGACTAACACCATAAATCTAGGCGCAGCACTCGCTACAGAAGGCAAGAAAGTTTTGCTGATTGACTTAGACCCGCAAAATGATTTAACCCGAGGGTTGAAAGCCCACATTAAAGTTAAAAACTACTTGGAAAAGTGCAGTGATCAACTTGAACTTAAAGACTACAACACCGCCAAGGATATTTTGAGCGAGGCCGTTCACATCCGCAAGTTCAAGACTACTGATAACCAGCATTTTTCCTTGTCAGTTTTGCCGGGAGAAGAGGACGAATTGAGGAGTTTTCGAGATAGCACTAACTTGCTAGACCAGCTCAAAAGGTCATACATCAAGACAATTATTAATCTGCTTAGTGAGGACTACGACTACATATTCATTGATGCTGCGCCTACAATAGATGTCTTGTCAGTGGGGATGCTAGCTTCTTGTGACACTATTTTGATACCTGTGGATTATGACAAAAAATCACTCCATCATGCAGCCGAAGTTGACAAATTCATTCCTACATTGAGAAATTCAAGAGTTAATAAGGAGAAATTACCTGTTGTCCCCTGGAACCTTGGTTTAGTGTTCAGCAATTGTCCGGCTGAAAAGGGCAGTGTCCTCCAGAATCACATCAACGATACAATCAAAGAACTAAACTTTACTGGGAAACCATACAAGACTGAGTTAAAAATTTACGCTCAGACTAAAGTTGCAGAATTTTCACAAGCCCCAGTAATTTGCTGGCATAAATCCCCCATTACCAAACTCTACAAAAACCTCGCCCAAGAGGTATTTCTCCAGCACAACTTTATCGATAACTAGCAGGTAATTATGGCAATTTTTCACGAAGAAGAATTCGAGAATGAGATTCCACTGGGACAAGTTTTGCGATTACCGTGTAAGTTTATTCAGGGTAAGTCAAATGTAGCTGCAAAACAAATCGAAGCCATAGCAGAGCAGTTGAGTAAAACTGACAAAAATATTTTGCCTATTGTAGTTAAGCTCTTAGAGGAAGACAACTACCAATCAGTTTTCAATACTCAGATATTAGATGGAGCCCGTTTAGCTAAAAAAGATTTCGTCTGGTGTATCATTGTTGATGAGCCAATGCTGGAACAGATACAAATAGAAGCTGGGCTGGTTATTACTCCGCCTACAGTAGCAACTAACATCGTTGTCGCTTCCGAGCAAGAAATCCAGGAAGCACTAGAGCGCATCAAAGCTCAACAGCCTAGTTTTAAAAAGATTAATCCCTTGGAAACAGCCAAGAAAATCATTGAATATAGGAAGATAAAGAAGCCGAAGAACCTAACTTTTTTGACAACTTTAAAATGTGGAATCGGGAAAGCAAAAATTTCCGAAATATCCGATTTTTTAACCGTTGCGTAAATCCTGTGAATATCGCGCTAAGATGAAACCTAAAGTTTTCCCAAAATTTGAAAACTTGATACACTGTTAAACTCAACTATCTCCCTATCTGCAATTCTATTAGCAAACGGAAGTTGTATCAATGACACCATACACATTAAGCTTACCCGTTCAACTACAGCAAGAAGCCGAAAAATTGGCGGCACTCAAAGGCATTTCCCTCGATCAGTTTATTCTCGGGGCTGTAGCCGAAAAAGTGGCCGCTCTCAAGCACCATTATTCACTTGATGAATTAATCGAGGCGATCGCACCTGAAAAAATCCATAATGAGATTGATAGTGGAGTTGCTGTGGGTAATGAAATTTGGTAGCATAAAGGTGCTAGCAGAATCCCCACATTGTGAGAGGAAATAGACGCATCTATTGCCACCGAGCAAATTATCGAAGCTGCAAATTTCTAAACCGCTACTGCATCTGGATATCGATTATGACCCTCAAAGAACAACTTCTCCAAACCATTGAAACACTGCCTGATGACTTGCTAGCACAAACGCTGCAATTCGTCCAAACCCTTCAACATCCCATTCACAAAACTCCAGGAACTTGTGGCGGTGCAGCGCGAATTCGCGATACTCGCATTCCCGTCTGGACGATTATCGCCTACCAACAACAGGGCGCAACTGAAGCCGAACTTCTTTATAATTATCCAGGAATTACCATTCAAGATTTGCAAGCGGTTGCGAACTATTACGATCGCAACCGAGAAGAAATCGAGCTGTGGCTTGCTGAAAATGAATAACTGCTAATGCTAAAGTTTTACTCAAATGAAAATTTCCCGATCGCAATGGTCGATTTACTGCGATCGTGTGGCTATGATGTTTTGACATCCTATGAAGCCGGACAAGCCAATCAAAAAATTCCCGATGATAAAGTCTTGATGTACGCGACAAATGCAGGGCGCACAGTCATTACAGAAAATCGTCAAGATTTTATCAATCTCCACTTTACAACCTCAAATCATGCAGGAATTGTAATTTGTAAAGCCGATCGAGACTATGCAGGCAAAGTGCAGGTACTCCACGACTTTTTCACTCAAGATAAACAGCCAATGGACAATCGTCTGCTTCGGGTGATGAAACAGAACCTTAAAGGTAGACTCCAGACATTTATACTTCAGGAATACCCCAAATCTTCTTAATAATAATTGTTCAAGCCACACCATAACCAATATACGGACTTAGGGGTGATCGCCCCAATCAATTTTTATGGTGCGCCGCCGTGAGATTTTCTAGCTAGTTGAAATAGCTAACGGTGGCGGCGTACCCTACGCTATGGCGATCGCCCCAACCAACCGATCAATCTCCGCCTCAGTTGTAAAATAGTGAACACAAGCCCGCACGCAATCAGGATTCAGAATTGTCCGCACCATAATTCCCTGTTTCTCCAACAAATCAACTAACTGCTTGTGCGGCATCTTATTCATCAATCTAAACGAAACTAAACCAGCTTCCGGTGCAGATGTTCGCAAACATTCCACATCGGGAAGTTCCGACAAACATTCCCAGAGATACTTGCTCAAACGGCAAATTTCTGCATACCTTTCCTCGATCGTACCCCATGTATGTTGAAGGGCGATCGCACTTCGCAAACCCGCATACAAAGGATAAGCCGAAGTCGCAATCTCGTAGCGCTGCGATCCAGCCTTCCATCCCAGGACTTTAGCACTAGAATCAGTGACAATTCCCCGCCAACCGATAAACACCGGATGCAAATCTGCCAAAGCCGCCGCACTCACATAAAGCCCACCCAAGCCTTCCGGGCCGCACCACCATTTATGACCAGTAAAAGCATAAAAGTCAACCCCAGACTCAATCAAATCCAAAGGCAAAACCCCCACAGATTGAGCCGCATCAACTAACACTTTAACTCCTGCTTGATGGCAGACATTCACAATCTCAGTCAGAGGCAAAACTTGACCAGTATTCCACAAAATGTGACTAATTACCAACAACCGAGTATTTGGCTGCAAACTATCAGCAATTACCTCAACTGGAGATCCTTCATTCAAAGTTGCCGCCAGCGGACAAATCGCAACCTCAATGTTGAAACGGCGCTGAAGTTCCATTACACTAGCTACAATGCCCGGATGTTCGCAATCAGAAAGCAGCAGTCGATCGCCCGCTTTCCAATCAATGCCCCACAGCGCAATATTGCAGCCGACGGTGACATCCTCAGTCAGGGCGATGGTTTCAGCAGGTACAGCTAACTCAGATGCGATCGCCCGTCGCGTCAGCATCGCCTCCTGAACCACCCAAGCCCCCACCTCCCCGGAAAACGGCCCTCCAAGCTGCACCCGCTTGTAAGCCTCATAAATCGCCTCTAAAGCAGACTCAGGCAGCGGCCCTTGTCCGCCGTAGTTAAAATAAGCTTTATTGGCCAAAGCTGGGAATTGTTGTCGGTGAGTGTCCTTTGTCATATTTTCTGGGGAATTATTGATAACGTTAATATTGCATAAATGTCGATCGTCAAAAACCTCTCTAACAAAGGCTTCTTCTTCCTTCTTCCTCCGCTAAGTAATCGCACAGAATTAATTACATACAGCTTCTTTACGGAGGAAGGCTTGTAGCCAAAATTTTGTGTAATTAATTGTGTTCCACTACTTAGCATCTCTTTTGGGCATTTGTAGTGCTATTTGAACACAGTAAGTCGTCCTGAAACCTACTTTTTAGATGCCGCATAAATCCTCCCGACCAATGACCAATGACCAATGACCAATGACTAATGACTAATGACTAATGACTTCTAATTATTCTATGCCTTGCAAACACTAAATGTTAATAACAGACAAACTGCTACTTTCCTACCAGCGATGCAATCTCAGAGCATTTTTAGACACCTGCGGAGACTGGAAACAACTAGATCCTCCCAGCGACTTTTTGCTGAAACTGATGCGCGACAGCGGGACGTATCAGCAGCAGGTTTTAGAACACGAAACTTACCAACAACCATCATATCCTAGAGGGGATTGGGAAGCTGGGGCGGCTGCTACTTTGAGTTTAATGCAGCAAGGGGTCGATCGCATTTATCGAGGAGTTCTGATCCAGGGCGAATTCGGCCAAACCAACGGCGCAACAAATTCTATGGTAGGAATTGACAGTCAATATTTCCCCGAATTTGGCGAAATCCCCGAAACTCCCGTTGATATTTCATCCTCCAATCTTCCCTCTTCAAACATTACCCTAATCAGCCGCCCCCATTTATTAATCAAACAGCCGGGACAATCAAAATTTGGCGATTGGAGTTATATTACTGCGGATATTTGGCTTAGCAAGCGACCAAAACAAGAGTATCAAATTATCGCAGCTTTTCACGCCCAAGTTTTAGCTTCCGTACAGGAAACAATGCCCGAGACTGCGTGGATGATGCTGCGAAAAAAAGGGTGGTGGCAGGTGAATCTAGACCAGCGAACTCCTCAGATGTTCGAGATTTTAGATGACTGCATTCAGATGATCGACAATCGGGATAAACCAGAAGTGTTCATCTCCCGCCAAAAGTGCACTCTTTGTGGTTGGTATACTGTCTGTCATGCCGAAGCTGAATCTATTAAACATCTTTCTTTATTGCCGGGAGTCACTGCTGGCCGCTATGCTAGACTAAAAACTCTCGAAATTACTGATGTAGAATCTCTCGCTAATGCTAGTTCTGCATTGCTTGCTGATTATCCAGAATTTCCCGATGGAGTGGCTTTTGATGTGGTGCGGCAAGCTCAATCTCATTTGCTAAATCAACCGTTGTTGCGAGAGGAAGGAAGTTCGGCAACGGATTTTGTAACGGATGTAACGGATGTAACGGATGTAACGGATGTCAGGAAGAAGGAAGAAGGAAGAGGGAAGAAGGAAGAAGGAAGGCACGACACGGATACAGGGATTAACGATCGAGAAGAACGTAGAAGTGAGAATTCAGAAGAACTTAACTCATCTGAAATAGTACCAGATATTGTAGACAATATCTTGAATGACATCGCAATTGAGGAAGTAACAATTAGAGAAAACAAACCGGCCACATCTTCTATACCTGCGCCAATTCTCCGCAAGAAACCAATTCCGTATTCCCAATCTGTCTTTTTGCCGATCGCCCCAATCGAACTCTACTTTGACATTGAAGCGGAACCGGAGATGAATTTAGATTATCTCCACGGAGTCTTAGTTGTCGATAGGTACAACAAAACTGAAAAATTCCACGGTTTTCTGGCAGAATCAGCAGCAGAGGAAGGTGCAATTTGGGAGCAATTTTTAGAATTAATGTGGGCTTATCCTATTGCTCCGATTTTCCACTTTTGCGACTACGAAGTCAAGACTTTTAAACGCCTAGCAAGACTTTACAACACTCCAGCTTATTTGTGGAAACCAGTGCTGAAACGGTTTGTAGATATTCACAAGCAAGTGACACAAAAAGCGATTATGCCGGTGGAAAGTTATGCACTCAAACCTATTGCCCGCTGGCTGGGTTTTGACTGGCGTGATGCTAAGGCTAACGGTGCTCAGTGTGTCTGTTGGTACGATGATTGGCTCAAAACTGGCGATCGATCGATCTTAGAGGCGATCGTCCGCTACAATGAGGACGACTGTCGCGCTACTTACGTAGTTAAAGATTGGTTGACTAATTTTTTGCTGTATCAGAAACAGTGATTTTATGATTAAACGAACCGCGAAGGCGCAAAGGGTGCGAAGTTAGAAAGAGAAGAAGATAGTAAGATGCGAAAGTCAGCAAAAATAATTATATTTATTTCCTGTTTTGTGATAGCAGCAATTGTGGCAATTTTAATAAATTTGTCAGTCCAATCTTTCGCCCTTACCAAAATAGATTTTATTGGCAGAGCAATATTTCCTACTGGTTCTCCGTTTCAGGGGACGGAGATTGGCGGACTTTCGGGGATTACTTACGATGCCGAAAAACAAGTTTATTATGCCATTTCGGATGACCGCAGCAGCAAGAGTCCGGCGCGTTTCTATACTCTCAAAATAAATTTGAAATCGGGTAAATTGGAAAAAGACAACATTGAATTTACTGGTGTCACTACTTTATTAGATGAAAAGGGCGAAAGTTTTCCGAGTTTAAGTTTAGATCCAGAGGGGATAGCTTTTGCGGGCAATAGCGTGTTTGTTTCTTCGGAGGGAGATGTCGATCGCAACATCAATCCTTTCATCAAAGAGTTCTCCCTCGATGGTAAACTCCTGAAAACGCTGGCAATTCCTGAACTGTTTTTGCCCGACGACAAAGGCAGTAAAGGCATCCGCAACAATCTATCATTTGAAAGTTTAACTTTAACGCCCGATCGCAAATACCTATTTACAGCTACCGAAAACGCCTTGGTTCAAGATGGCGCCGTAGTTTCCCTCGAAACCGGGAGTCCGTGCCGGATTTTGCGCTACGATGCGGTGAGCGGCAATCCAGAAGCATCGTTTCTCTACATCACCGAACCGCTACCCGCTGGTGCGAATCCTGTGGGAAAATTAACTAGCAACGGTTTAGTGGATTTGTTAGCGATCGACGATAACCGCTTGCTGAGTTTAGAGCGTGCTTTCTCCCTGGAAACCGGCACAACTATCAGAATTTTTGAGATTTCTCTGGAAAAGGGCGATCGTATTGAAGCACTCGAAAGCCTCAAAAACCGTCTCAGCGAGGTTTCTCCCGCTCAAAAACGTCTGCTGTTGGATTTGGAAACCCTGAAAATTCCCCTAGACAACATTGAGGGGTTGACATTTGGCCCCGCCCTGGCGGATGCTAGCAGAGGTCTGATTTTGGTGAGCGACAACAACTTCAGTCCCCTGCAAGAGACTCAAATTTTGGGCTTCCAAATAAAAGTTCAAAAAACCTCTTGACAAAAGGTGAAGTTATAGGCATAATAGAAATTGTGCCTGAAAAAACGGCAAAACGAGGGACAGTAGTTCAATTGGTTAGAGCACCGCCCTGTCACGGCGGAAGTTGCGGGTTCGAGCCCCGTCTGTCCCGTTCAAAATAGAAAATGTTCAGATTGCTGAAAAAAGCTATCGCAATTTCTTATTGATTAGATATCAATGGGTAGTTGAACATTTCACTACTCAATAAATGGGTAGAGATACGGAAGTCTCTCGATATCATCTCAAATCAGGTGACATCTGGAGACTTTCGGTATGTCATCCGCTTACAGAAACAGCCTTGGACGCATCAAAATCCAAGCAACGGGGTTTTGGCCGTTGAGGCGGGTTGTAACGAATTATTCTCGCAAAAAAACCCGGTTTCTGGCCACCCGGGATTTCACTACTAAGAAAAAGTTGCGGAAACTTGATGTTATATTTTAGTTGTTGGTATATGAATTACCTAAATTTTAGCTACATAACGGGTTGATTAGGAGAATGCTTACCAAAACCCATTTATAGCAATCATTTGCGTAAACGATATTAGAGGAGGAGGGAAAATGCGTGACTCAGCCTTCGAGGGGTTAGACGAAAAGAGCTTTTTTGACCGAGTACAAGCGAAATTTGTGGAAAAAGCACCTGATTTATCGCAATCTCTCAACATTGCGATTATCGGCAAGGTAAGTTCCGGAAAAAGTTCCCTCATTAATGCTTTGTTGAAACTGAGCAGAAGAAAAGCTTTAGAAATTGCCAAGGTAGGAGCAGTTTCGGGCGTTACTAAAGATTTAACCATTCTAAAACTTGATGAAAAGGTTTATTTAATTGACTCACCAGGTCTTGACGATGTGCGTGCAGAGAATAGTGAAGTCACCAAGAAATTTTTGAGGCATATTGATGTTGGCATATTTGTAGTAACTGGTTCCTCAGATGCTTCACAAAAGAAAAGCCTAGATGACTTGAGGCAGCATTGTGATGAATTTTTTGTCGTTCTTAACAAAATTGATGAGTGGGATGATCTCGATCCAACGGTTGTAGACGATGTAGTCAATCAGTGGAAAAACGATTTAAAGGTAGACAAGATTTATCCAACTTGTACGAAGGGTTACGATCCTAAAAGCCGTAATCCCAAGATGGATATTAGAGGAGTTTTTCCGCTACGCAGTGACATTGAGGAATTTCTAGAAAAAAAGGGAAAAGACCTGCTGCTGGCAAGACACATGGCTGAAAAGCAGTCTTATGGAGTCAAAATAATTGCGGTAGCTTTGATAGCAGTGGCAGGTCAAGCATTTATTCCGGGCAGCGCAGCATTTATTACCGCAACACAGGCAGTTGCCATAGGGTCTTTGTATTACTTATACACTGGCAAAGTTTTGTCTTCTAAAGCTGCGCTCGCTATCCTGCCAACATTTTTAGCTGAAACAGCGGGTTCCAGCTTCTTTTTGTTTGTTAAATCATTTCTTCCACCTACAGGTGTTTTTGATGTGGCGGCGGCTGGGGTCGCAGTTGTTATCACTCTTGCACTATTGGCAACCGTTAATTCTATCCTTTCTAGTGATGCTAAGCTTGAGCAGGAAGAGCTTCTACGTTCAAAATTTAGAAGCTACCATGAACAAGCTAAAGATGTGTTGAGGGATTTAGCATTGACTGACATACGCGATCTGCCTGAATGGAAAGTGCTTGTTAGCAAATTTTTGGGTGGTCTCTAGTTTCCGCCTAGTCCAGCGCGAAGTTGTGGCACCCACTCCACCTCCATCAACGACTCCTAATATTCATTGCCCTTTCCTAGAAATCTCCTCACAAGTTCTGCAAACTATTTGCCTATAATTTAATTTAAAGATCGACTCCCAGCAGCGCTCAAAGGTGCGAGGAAATAAAGGGTCGGGCGATCTGATATGTCAGAACCAGGACGATCGGCACGAGGATCGGAATCGCAACTAGCAGTCCCCATTTGCCAAACCTAAGTTTTTGACCGTCCGATTTGAACAGGAAAATCACAGCGACAATTCCCATGACTACCCAGAGGCCGCCAAAGCCCATGAAGACTGTATATCCTGCATCTTGCATTGTTTTTACCTGCTTTCGATAGCAATCAATCTTTAATGTTAGTTGCAGTTGGTTCCTGCTGAAATCTGCAAATCGGTCGATCGCACTTACTAATAATGACTCATTTTCAGTTAGACCGGCAGCGGCCTTCAACTTCGCACTCAACCCGCGCAGTTCGATCGCTCATAATAGTTGCTAAGTCCTGCCTTCCGGTCAATTTCAGCCGCCAGTCAGCCCAAATTCCGTACAGCCAATTGGCGATCGCCCCGATCACTGGTAACTTAGTCACAGCATAAACCCATCCCATACCTAAAATCTCGTAGGTGCGGCGAAAAACCTCTACATTTTTAATTGCCGTACCGTCGGGTAATATCGCGTGAATCCGACCCATTGCCGTTTCGTAGTCGATTCCGCCGTGGGCCTCCGGGTTGTAGCCATCATCCGCGATATCCACAAACGACACTAAACCTCGCCCCGCGTCCTGTTTTTTTAAGAAATTAACCTCCCGCACGCACAGAGGACATTCACCGTCGTACAGCAATTCTATCTGCCAAGCAGCCGCAAAAGACTCGGGTGAGGGCGCAACAGATTCGGAAAACTCAGTTTTAGGAGCAGACATAGGGAAATATATTTTAATGTCGTCGATCGCACACAAACATTTTACAAGGATAAATAGTTATCAGGTGCGCCTTGCGTACTCCTAAAGCAGTTATTTGTGCTGTGAAAAATAGTCCCAAAGGTGAATCCAGTCTTGGCCGCCCGCAATGCTAATATCATCAAGATGCCCTCTGCTGCCTTGCCGGAGACTTTCGCCCGATCGCCCGATAGTCGAATATCAAACAACTCGAAGCAAAGCACCTGCCAAGCACAACTGTTAATTCGGCAACAAAATATAATAAAATTTAAAGTCTTAAACATCAGCTATTCCCCCAACCAGCAAATCGCCCCCAATCTAAAAGCAAAAATCTACATGAATGTCAGAGTCCGTCTAGCCCCCAGTCCCACCGGAAACCTACACATCGGTACCGCCAGAACCGCCGTATTTAACTGGCTGTTTGCCCGCAACCAAGGCGGCCAATTCATCCTGCGGGTAGAAGACACAGATGTCGAACGTTCTAAAAGCGAATACACCGACAACATCCTCGAAGGACTCACCTGGCTGGGTATGGAGTGGGACGAAGGCCCGAGTTTTCAGTCGCAGCGTCTGGAAATATACCGCCAAGCAGTCCAAACCCTTCTCGACAATGGACTAGCCTACCGCTGCTACACCACGTCGGAAGAACTCGACGAAATGCGGGAAGCACAAAAAGCCAACAAACAAGCCCCCCGCTACGACAACCGGCACCGCAACTTGACAAGCAAAGAGCGCGCAGCTTTTGAAGGCGAAGGGCGACAAGCTGTGATTCGGTTTACCATCGACGACGATCGCACAATTTCTTGGAACGACATGGTGCGCGACACCGTAACCTGGAAAGGTAGCGACCTCGGCGGCGACATGGTAATTGCCAGGGCATCCAGCGGCGGCGTCATCGGCCAACCACTCTACAACCTCGCCGTAGTTGTCGATGACATCGACATGGCCATCACCCACGTCATCCGCGGCGAAGATCACATCGGCAATACTCCGAAACAAATATTGCTCTACGAAGCTTTGGGCGCGACAATCCCAGAATTTGCCCACACGCCACTGATTTTAAACTCCCAAGGGCAAAAGCTTTCTAAACGCGACGGCGTAACCTCGATTTCTGACTTCAAAGATATGGGCTACCTGCCCGAAGCTTTAGTTAATTACATGACTTTGCTCGGTTGGACTCCGCCGGATTCAACGCAGGAAATATTTACACTGTCGGAAGCAGCAGAATTATTTACATTCTATCGAGTCAACAAAGCCGGTGCAAAATTTGACTGGGATAAACTCAATTGGCTTAACAGTCAATATCTCCACAAAATGCCAGTACCGCAATTGACAGATTTGCTGATACCTTATTGGCAGAAAGCCGGTTATGAGTTTGACTCCGAGGCAGACCGCCCCTGGCTCGAACAAATAGCTGCTTTGATCGGCCCGAGTCTCGTTCGCTTAACCGATGCTGTGGATATGTGCAAGTTGTTCTTCTCCACCACGGTGGAATACGAAGAAGAAGCCCTCGCACAATTGCAGCAACCAGGGGCTGCACAGGCTTTACAAGCAGTTGTAGAAGCGATGGAAACTCATTCGTCCCTGACATCAGCGGAAGCTCAGAAAATCACTAAAAAGCTCAGTAAAGAGAAAAATCTTAACAAAGGGCTAATTATGCGATCGCTCAGAGCAGCCCTGACAGGTGCAATGCACGGCCCCGACCTGATAGAATCTTGGGTAATCCTTCACCAGCGGGGGACGGCTAAAACCCGCTTGCAAGAGGCTATTAGCAACTTGAATTTGCCACTTGTTGGTGTCGCGGCCGAAACTCCTGCCCCAGAACAACAAAACGCGGAAACTGCAACCGAAACTTCTGTCGCACAACACCCGGCAGCGGAAGTTTCACCAGCCGAAATACCGACTTCAGCACCAGAGGTTTCAGCAGTCGAAATATCGGCTCCTGAAGCAGTGGCGGCGGAAGTTACAGCAGTCGAAATACCGACTTCAGAAACAGGCGAAGTGTCGGCTCTCGAACCAACCGACGGGGAGGTTGCAGCAGTCGAAATACCGGCTCTTGAAACAGTCGCAGCAGCAGTTGAAATACCTGCCGCCAACCAGCAAAAAACTATTGCGAGTGGAGAAATGACTTCATCAAACGAACCAGAAACAACCGTTATCATCACCGAAATTCCAGCCGAAAATGAAGCAGACAGTTCGATCGGTACAACAAAAGTCATAATTACCGAAGAACCGCCAAGTCAGGTCCAGCAGATCAAAGAACAAATTATCTCAATTTTGTCCGAGTTTCCCGCTTACATCGGTAGCTTTTACGAGCAGTACAAAAGTCCCCTGACAGTTGTCGGTGTAATTATAGCCTCGATTGTCTCTTTGAAAGTGCTTTTGGGGATAGTAGACGAACTCAACGACATCCCTCTGCTAGCACCCACATTCGAGCTAATTGGTATCGGATACACTGGGTGGTTTGTCTACCGCTATTTGCTGCGATCGTCCAATCGGCAACAATTAGGTCAAGAAATTCAAGCCTTGAAAGAACAAATTTTTGGCAAAAAGTCCTAATTTTTGCTGTAATTTGTTGAATTTGCGCCCGACATTGACAATTTTAAATAAGTTGTTAGTGTCGGGTTTTTAAATGACTAATAACTAAACCCCAGCCGCAGTAAAAGCCGCCCAATAATAAGGATTGGCAAAAGGATGGGGTTTGCGGTTGCGAATTTGCTGCAAAGAAGCCTCCGCAATCAGGCGAGAACTTTGAGAAAGCCGATCGAACATTTGCGAAATTTGAGGTTGAAAATCCGCCAGCAACACCTCCAATTCCTCGCTAGTCAAATCCCGCAGCCACCTTTGAGCGTCCCCCAGGGCGATCGCCACATCTCCCACCTGCAACCGAGAAAACCGTCCCAGATTTTCATAAAACTTGCTCGTCAGCAGCAGCGTAGAAACATCGTTCACCTTCCAAAGACTGCTAACCACACTAGACGTGCCAGCATACAACAAACCCGCCGACAAACCCACAAAATCTCCTCCAGCACCGCTAACTCCGCCAGCGGCCATTTCGCAACCCGATAAAGTAACTAAAAAATATTGCCGAAAATCCAGATTAAAAATTTCCTCCAAACTCAGAGCATCATTCCTCAAAAACACGGCAGATTTCAGTGGCCAAGCCAAATTAAGCAAACTCAAACAAGCAAAATGAGCGCATTTTTCCTGCTGCAACTGCCCTATTTGCTGGGGCAAATTCCCATTATTAACAGACATTTCTGGGGAAAAAGCCTCTTTAATTGCCGGCTTATGGCGCACAACTTCTGTACTGGCAAAATACTGGGAAATCTTGCCGATTTCAATGTTGCTGTAGAACGCATCTCTGGTGAAAGTTGGAATTGCCAAAAGGTGCTGCAAACCTGGTCTGTACCGACCCATAGCCGCTCCGTGTGCACTTTGTCTCAACAGCAATAGCTGACAGCTAGGAGCATAGCGAATTCCTCCGGCAAATCGATCGATCAAATAAGCAGCAGGCGCTGCAACGTCGCCAAAAGACGAACTTTGAGAAAAATCCGAAAGGCTGTACGTTTCCACATCAAAACCGCTGCGATCGCTCCACCCAGATCTAAAAATTCCCCCACCATCCTCAAACCCGTCTCTCCCCGCCAAAGGCAAAGCGTGGAGTGGCAAAGCGTGCAAAAATCGGTGCGGCACAAAAATCAGCCGATCGCAATTATCGGGAATCAGCGCCACCACTCGATCGATTTCCAGCATCGTAGCCAAGCGTTTGAGGCGAGCCGGGAGATGATTGATCCAGCGACCTTTTTGTTCAGAATAAGCGGTGAGGTACTCCTGGCCCCAACTTTCGGCAGCCAAAGCATTTTCCGGCGAACACAGGTGAACGGCGGGATATTGTGCAGTCTTTACCACCACAAAAGCCACCAGCAACTCCCCCAAACTCGCCCATACCACAGCAGCGCAATTGTCATCAGGCAACAATTGGCGAATTTGCTCAAAAGCGATCGGTTCAACTTTGTGAGCTAGGCTGAAGAAAGGATCGTTTGCCTGCACCTCCCGCGCAATCAACCTATCAAACTGCTTCCACAATTGATTTAAGTGCATGAAGTCCGAGTTCGGCAGTAGAGAACCGCTGCTCAAACCTTGGCTATCGCCCTCAGAAACCAAGGTCGTGTTCGGCTCAGGTTCTCCCTGTTCTTGGTGCCGCTGTTCCCCCGCTATTTCCAGTTGCAGCGACTCCAACTCGCTTCGCACCGCTGCAGGAATTTCGGCTTTTGGAGTCAAGTGGCATTTAACCAGCAGTTCTACCAAATTCCGGTTTTTGTGGCGTTCGGCGTATTCCAGAGCCTTAGCGTAATATTCAGGTTGGCTAGCGCCGAGTTCCAGACAAACTTGCACCAGGCATTTATAGAGTCCAGCCCAGGTGCGGGTTAATTTGACTTTTGCGGTACTCGTCTGATCGCCAAAATCGACTGTATCAACCCCAACTTCGCAACGCAAGAATTCCACAGTATCGACAGCAGCAGTCAAAACCCCGTAGGCGCGAAGCAAGTCGCCACGAACTCGGTAAGCTTGACCCAAATAAAATAAAATTTCAGCCCAGCGGTGGGGATAGGTTTCGCGAGTGTAGACTTGACAGGCGCTGTGATAGCAGCCGATCGCGCTTTCCATGTGAGACAAGTTTTCCGCCTCCGTCAGTTGCGAATAAGCCCTGCCGAGATAAATTTGCAGCATTGCCCAGCGGTTGGGATATGCCTGCCTGGTGTAGACTTCGCCCGCATTTTGATAGCAGGCGATCGCGCTTTTGAGGTTGCGGTTTTTTTCCCCTTTGACGTGTTCGCAGAAAGCGCGGCCGAGGTAGGCACACAGCATTGCCCAGCGTTCGGGAGATTTTTGGCGGTTGCAAAACAGCAAAGCATTTTGATAGCAGGCGATCGCCATTTCCAAATTTTCGGCTTTTTCCCCTTTCACCCGCCGACTGTAGATCCTACCGAGGTAAGTTTGGATCGAAGCCCAGACTTCGGGAAATTTGATGCGGGTGTAGACTTGTAAAGCATTTTGATAACAGCCGATCGCCATTTCCATATTTTCCACCGGATCGCCTTTGATGCGATCGACAAACACCCGGCCCAAATTCCTTTGAGTCGTCGCCCACTGCTGCGGAAAAGCTTCCCGAGTCCGCACCTGCAAAGCTCTCTGATAGCACGTAACCGCGTATTCGAGATTTTCAGCTCGGTTGCCCTGCAGCAACTCGCAGTAAGCATTTGCCAAATTATTTTGAGTTGTGGCCCAACGCCGGGGAAACACCTTGCGGTTGTAGACTTGCAAAGCATTGTGGTAGCAAGCGACTGCCAGTTCCAGATTTTGGGCTCGGTTGCCCCGCAGTCGGCGGCTGTAAGCACGGCCGAGATTGTTTTGAGTGCTCGCCCACTCTTGCCCGAAAGGCTCGCGGGTGCGAACTCGCAGCGCGTTTTGATAGCAGGCGATCGCCTGTTCTAGATTGTCTGCCGGATCTCCCCTGAGACGCTCGCTGTAAGCGTTGCCCAGATTGTTTTGCAGCGTCGCCCACTGTTCCGGGTACTGTTCGGGCGTGCGTACTTGTAGGGCATTTTCAAAGCAAGCGATCGCCTGTTCGATATTTTGAGCCTTATCACCTTTGGGACGATCGCTATAAGCGTTGCCCAGATTGTTTTGCATCACCGCCCATTCTTGGGGGAAGTCTTTGCGGGTAAACACCTTAGCAACTGTTTCGTAACCGGCAATTTCGATTTCCAAGTTATGAGCCTTGCTGCCGAGGGGAAACCGCCCAATTTTGTTGCTCAGATTGCCGATTAACGCTGCAATGCGCCTAGTCTCGGATTCTGTGGCTGCAGGGAGCACTAAAATGGCCCAGTGGCGCAGCAGTTGTGCGAAATTCTGGTCGAGTTTGTCTAAATTGTTTCTCAGCAGCGAGTATAGGTGCTGCGAATCCGCGCCGCGCGCCACTGCCTGCAATACTTCTGCTAAAAAAGCCAGATAGGCTGCCCCGGTTGCGGGCAATTTATAATTCCCTTTTGCAGATTCTAAGGGTGCGATCGCCCTTTGGAAAAATTTTGCAGCTTTCAGCAAGCTTTCTCGCGTCAGTGCCACTTCTTCCAAATAAAGCGTTTGCACGAACCCAAAGTCGATCGACTTTGGGTTCGTCCTCAAAATCAAATCTATTCCTGAGTCGCCAGGATTTTCCAGCAGCGCTTGGAGCATATTAACATCAGTTTTGCGACGCTGTTCGTCCATCGTGCATTCCGCCAAACTATTAACCATAGGAGCGCTGCTTCCGTGCAACCAATTAAATCCAGAAATCGGGAAATTTGAATCCCTAATTCTATTTACCCTCCTTTCGACTTAAAATCAATGGTAGGTGTGACTTGTTCAACCTAAATGAGTAGTAATATTCAAGGATTGCTAGCCTAACCCCCTTGTTAGTATAACTGAGTACACTTTTTGAAGCATCAATCAAGAAGAGTTGACGATCAAATAACTCTCTTAGCAAAATATCCAACCAATTGAACTCGCTGCGACACAAATTTTTGTCTGCTTGACAAGGACTAACGGGACTTAGACATTTTAAGGCCCCTTTAGGGCTGAAAACCTATCTGGACAAGCAAAATAGGTTGATGACCTAAAAACGCCTGAAACCTTTGTACATACTAGATTTATGCCTATTCGAGCTAAAAGTCTTTCTAGCTCTGGGTTTGACGCCATTTTAGCTTCTGTTTTTGTCTAAGTCCTGCTCATTAGCTTGATATAGTTTTACAATAGGTCTAAATATAGTCGTCTTCAAAGGACTTACATCGGCTTGCGGCCACGCAGGTACAAAGAAGCTGGGCTTCATCAAGAAACCCAGCTTCTAGTGTATGATTTATCAATCAGGAATCTGCTGTAAGTTTCTATCGCCACAATACTTGACCAATCTTAATATAGGCAGGAGAATTTGCAAGGAGCACACAAAAAGATTTATGGAAAGCGACTAGCTGTTACTTTGGAGAACGAGTGGAAGAGGGACGAGTTCTCGCAATAGCTACGTATGTTGATCGGCGACGCATTTGTTTTCTGCTCAAGGGAAAAACAATAGGTCAATGGGTTCCCGAAGAATCTTTATACGGATCTGTTTCCTCCGTAAAAGCCGAAAAAGAAACTCAAAAAGAAGCCAAAGATGATGTGAATACACTGATACAAATTGTCGAAAATGATAAACAAATTGTTGAAACCCAAAGCGTCAACATCGCAGACATCTCAACTTTCATACAAACAATTATTAGTGGGCTTGAATTTGGAGCAAAACTTGTCGTAGAGCCTCTATCTTTCTCATATAAAGTGGTTATTAGTAATTTGCTAGAAGCCCTACCATCATTAGTAATTGCGGTTAAAAATAAAATATTGAAGGAGGTTAATGAAATATGGAGTCGAGCTTGGAAATAAAGGGTTTTGACCACACTAATTAAAGGTGAAAAAGTTAATTTTAGTACATCTAAGAAAATAGTATATCAGTTAAGGATTGACTATCCTGATGAAACCAATCATCAACTTGCAGAACGCATTGTTTTTGAGAAGGCTGTGTATACAAGCATTACCGGTTTTATACAAGGCTTAAGTAGAAGTGGTGCAGGTAAGCTTCCCGAAGAAATTAGTGATTTTATTGCAGGGAATAAAGGATTTGAAACTCTGCATCAATTACTCAATAGTCGTCTAGTTAATTTTTTTGATACCAATAGCTTGCTGGTAGAGATGATTTACCAAATTTCTCTTATTTATGGTATGGAAAGCGGTGAAGGTGATATTTTAGTCATTTTAGGTGCTTCCTTTACCAAACTAAGTGCTGATTTCTTGGAGATGCCATTCTTGATTGGTTCAGTCTCTGATATAAATCCGCTAGTACACCAGTCAAAAATATGTTGGTATTTATGGAAGTGGGTAACATTGCTATTAATTACTATAAAGCTAAAAAAGAAACTGGTAAGATGCCAATAGGTTCCTTAGAAGCTTTATTATCATTAGAGAATCAAGCGTTGGCTTATTTGACAGAAACATCGTCAAAAGGTCCCGAACTAGAGCAAGCTTTAGCTAATGCTATTTCCGTTGAGGCCGTTGCTGTTCCACAATTATTTTCGGCTAAAAGCTAAATTGTTGAGAGAGTACAGCGGATTGTAACTTGATAGGTACTTCTATAAGGCGAGAGGGTTTTTTTTCCTCTGGTTGTACCTACGCGACTGCAAGCCGCTGTAAGCAATAAGAGGGGGGTTTTAACCCCACTCCGGGTGAGGAAACTAACTAAGCTAGAGTATTTCCCAAGGAAACGATCGCACTTTCTACTGCTTCCAAAGCTCGATCGACTTCAGCGGCAGTGACAATCAGCGGCGGGACAAACCTCAGCACTTTTGGCCCTGCAGGAACCAACAAAACTCCAGCGGCGATCGCAGATTTGACAATATCGCCCGAAGTAAGTTCGATGTCAGCTTGCAATTCCATCCCGACAATCAAACCCCAGCCGCGCACCTCAGCAATCAAATGCGGAAATGTGGCCGCCAGCTTGTTGAGGCCAGCTTTCAACTGTTCCCCGCGCTGCTGCACGTTTTCCAGAAGGTTTTCCCGTTCTAAAGTTTGGCACACGCACAAAGCGACAGCACAGACAAAAGGATTGCCGCCGAAAGTGCTGGCGTGACTTCCCGGTTCAAATACATCGCAGGAAGATTTGCACAGCATAGCGCCGATCGGGATACCGCCGCCCAACCCTTTCGCAGACGTAAAGATATCCGGTTCAATGCCGAGGTTTTCGTAGCCCCAGTATTTGCCGCTGCGTCCCATCCCGACTTGCACTTCGTCGAGAATGAGCAAAATACCTTTTTCGTCGCAAATTTCCCGAATTCGCTGGAAGTAGGCGATATCTCCGGGGCGAACTCCGCCTTCGCCTTGCAGCGCTTCCAGCATAATTGCAGCTACTTGGCGTTCGTCTTTGTCGAGTTGCTCGATCGCACTTTCGATCGCACTAATATCGTTATAGGGCACATAGTGAAATCCGGGAACCAACGGACTAAAACCCTTCTGATATTTAGGCTGTCCCGTCGCCGTAATCGTCGCCAAAGTCCGCCCGTGGAAACTCGCAACAGCAGTAATGATTGTCGGATTCGAGATATTTAATTTTTCGTGGGCGTACTTGCGGGCGAGTTTAATTGCCGCTTCATTAGCTTCCGCACCGGAGTTGCAAAAGAAGGCTCTGTCAGCGCAAGAATGGTCTACAAGCCACTTCGCCAGCTCGCCCTGTACGGGGATATAATAAAGGTTAGAAACGTGGTGCAGGGTCTGAATTTGCTGAGTTACCGCTGCAATCATTGCCGGGTGGGCGTGTCCCAGAGTGCAGGTAGCAATACCTGCCACAAAATCGAGATATTCGCGGCCCTCGGTATCCCAAACGCGGCAGCCCAGGCCCCGTTCTAGGGCGATCGCAAAACGCCCGTAAGTTGTCATTACATAGCTGTCGAAGCTCTCAGAACTGAAGGGACTGGCTTCGGCTTGCACGGTTGGTTCTTTTAGTAAGGTTTCTGGACTCACGAATCGCTCCTTAACACATAATATGCAGACCTCGATTGTACGGTAAAAATCCAGGTTAGCGGTGCAGGCTGTTAGTTTTGTCATAAAATCATAACAGTAACCTCAATTAATCCCTCACAAATCTACTGATGAGTTATTACATTTCTCCTAACTTTCTCGATAAAGTTGCGGTACACGTCACTAAGAACTTTTTAAATTTGCCCGGGGTAAGAGTTCCCCTAATTTTGGGAATTCACGGCCGCAAAGGAGAAGGCAAAACTTTTCAAACCGAACTGGTTTTCCGGCGGATGGGCTTTGAACCGGTGATGATATCTGGTGGGGAATTAGAAAGTCCGGATGCAGGAGATCCGTCGCGTTTAATTCGCTTGCGCTACCGGGAAGCGGCGGAGCAAATTCGCGTGCGCGGCGAGATGTGCGCCATCTTTATTAACGATTTGGATGCTGGTGCTGGCAGGTTCGATACTACTACTCAATATACTGTCAATACTCAGATGGTCAATGCCACTCTGATGAATATTGCTGATAATCCAACTAACGTGCAGTTACCGGGAAGTTATGACAGTACGCCGCTGCACCGAGTACCGATTATTGTCACTGGAAATGATTTTTCTACGCTGTACGCGCCGCTGATTCGCGACGGGCGGATGGAAAAGTATTATTGGGAACCGAGCCGGGATGATAAAATTGGGATTGTTGGGGGAATTTTTGAGTCTGACAAATTGTCAAAAACTGAGATTGTCGGGTTAGTTGATAAATTTCCCGATCAGGCGATCGACTTTTTTAGCGCTTTGCGATCGCGCATTTATGACGAACAAATCCGCGAATTTATTCACAAAATAGGAATCGAGCGAGTTTCCAAGCGTTTGGTAAACAGTTTGGAAGCAGCGCCAGATTTCCATAACCCGAATTTCAGCCTCGCTCATTTATTAGAAATGGGCAGTTTGATGGTGGGCCAACAAAAGCGGATTAAGGAAATGCGCTTAGTAGATGAATACAACCAATCGCGGCTTTTTAACGTTCAAGGAACCCCCAATCCTCCTGCTGCTGCTGCGCCCACGCAAAGTCAATTAAACGACCCCTCCTCGAAATATTATAAGGCTTACGAGGAGCCAAGTTCTGAAGTGGGTAATGGTCATGCGGCGCGGCTGAGTTGCGAGGTATTGGAACAAGTAAAGCAGTTGTTAGCAAGAGGCTGCAAAATTGGCATGGAATATGCAGATAATCGCCGATTTAAAACTGGTTCTTGGCAAAGTTGCGCGACGATTAAAAATGAACAAGAAAAAGATGTGGTTGCATCTTTAGAAACTTGTTTGGCGGAACACGGCGGCGAATATGTGCGGCTGATTGGTATCGATCCAAAAGTCAAGCGGCGGGTAGTTGAAACAATTATTCAGCGACCGCAGGGTTAAAGCTAAAGTAGTTAAAGTTATGAAGGACACAACAGTGTTGTGTCCCTACAGGCAATATCTTCTTACTCTCGCCGTAGACTAATGGACAGAGAGAGATGATGCAAACCAGCGGCGAATTAATTCTACTTGGAAACGGTAGCCTTCACTAACTTCCTCAATCAATTCGCGTTCTAGAAGTAAATTGAGAGCATCGGATTGCTCGGGAAAGTGTTGCAAAATAGTTAATCGGCTGACTATTGCCCCTTCTTCTTGGGCTGCCAAAAACTGCAAAATAGCTAATCCTGCTGCATCTGCTTGATTACTTTGAATCTCGGCAAAAAATAAACTGCCAACACTTAAAGCGTCTGGTATTGCTACTTCCACATCGGCTAAAGTTGCTAGTCGGCGGATAGATGGATCTTGCTCGTTTTTTAGTGCGATAATTTCAGCGCAGAGGAGTTGGATTAGGAAAGGGTGACAGCGGGTGAGTTGCAAGACTCGCTCAACCGCATTGGGTTCGTAACGCAGGGTAAAATCATGAACGGGTTGCTCAATTAATTGACGCGCTTCTGGTTGTTTGAGATAGCTGATATGAACGACTTGGACATTGATTAAATAGCTAGCCCAACGCTGAAATTCTTCTATTGTATGGCTACCAGCTAGCAGGACTTTGAAGCGGGGACGATGTTGAATCAGGTGACGCAACATTCCCAAAACATCCTCCTGATCAAAGCGTCCTTTTGTGATGGCATTATCTAGCGCCTCGAATTCATCCAAGGCAAGCAGGGCAATATTTTGTTGTAGCGCTTCTTCTACTTCGTCTAGCCATTCATCAAAGCGGGTGAAAGGGTCATCTTGCAGTGTTTCGCGGTCAAGAGATGGGAGAGTGAACGCACTTTGGCGCTGGGCTGAGTTTGCCATACTCCTGGCGATATTGTAGAGAAAACCAGCATAATCACTCGCTGATGAAACTGGCCCTTGTAAGTCTACAAACATGGAAATGATAGTGCTGGGTAGCAAGCGTCCCAGGTTGTTGAGGAGGGATGTTTTGCCCATGCGTCGCTGACCGTAGAGTAACAAAGGAGGGCGGCGGCGGTCTAGGAGTAATTGCTCGATGCGCGTGCCGATATCAGTACGTCCGGTGAAGATTTCCTGCTGTTCTGTCAGAGGTACGCCAATGATATACGGGTTGTCAATTTCTTGGCGAAGTTCGACAGCTTCCGCCAGTTCTTGCACATAGTTGGTGACTATTTCATACCAACGGATAGCAATGGGGCGAAAGACTACCGCATATTTGTCACCGCTGCGGGTCAACTCTCGAATTAAACCATTTAATCTTTCTTTTACCGTACTGAGGGCTAAACGCTGGTTGTAAGAACTATTTTGGTTTAGGGCTGCTTTTATGTCCTCGCTGATGCGACTAAAGCTACTTAGGAGAGAACTAACTGGGCTTTTCAGTTCTCCAAGGGCTAGATTGCGGTGGGCGTTAGCGATAGCGGCTACATCTTTACAACCTTCTAAGCCGCTTGCATCAAATTCAATTTGTACTACTTGTGCAACCCAGCGCTGACGACTGGTATTTAAATAGTTGAGTGCAACTTTGCCCTCTTCGGGATTCCGCTCCATTACTAAGAGAACGTGCTGGTCTAAGTTTATCAGGGGAAGGTGCTGCCACTCATCCCAAAAAGCAGAATGCCAACGTAACAAACTGGGTTTAGTAGCTGTGCGTCGTTTGTCTAGTTGGTAGAGCAGAATATTCCATGCTGTCAGGAAAGGATAGAGTAGCACTGGCAGCCATAAGTTGATAGTGCCTACGCCCGAGGCCATGCCCAACGCCACGCCCCACGCCACGCCGGATCTCGCGCCGGACCCCACGCCCCACACCAAGCCCCACAACACGCCCCACGCCAGGCCGAACACCACGCCGAACACGCCCAACGCCACGCCCGACGCCACGCCCGACGCCACGCCGAACACGCCCAACACGCCCGAGGCCACGCCCGACGCCCCGCCCCACACCAAGCCCGACGCCACGCCCCACACCACGCCCCACGCCACGCCCGACGCCACGCCCGACGCCACGTCCAACGCCACGCCCAACGCCACGCCCAACGCCACGCCCCACGCCACGCCCCACCCCACGCCAAACTCCACGTCTAACCACACGTCCAACGCCACGCCTAACGCCACGCCCAACGCCACGCCCCACGCCACCCTTGCTGGTGGAAAACCCAATCCGCACAGCACCAAAGTAAGGGTTAAACCAGCCAAAACAGGCAAGATGAGATTTCCTTGGATTAGCAATCGCCACAAAGCCAGGTTCCGCCAGCGCTGTTTACTAATTAAAATAAGTAGAGAAGGCTCAAACTGTAAGTCGGGGTCAATGCGGGTTAAATGGTTACGGAAAGCTGAGGGGTGAATTATCATCCACCAGAGGAGTTGCAGGCTGCCCAGAATTAGGTTGGGATGCTGTTCAGGTGAATCGGTGTAAGCGTTGCGCGGCACTTTTGGCGATGTCATTTAGATTGGGAATTTTTATCAGTTTTCTCAGTAGAGTATCAGAGTTATTTGTTTTCTATCATTTCATAGTTTGAACATCTGGATAAGCCAAAATTTTTGAGTCAGCCGTTAATAACGGACATCCATAAATTTTGGCAGTTGCTACAATTAGTTGGTCAGCAGGGTCTCGGTGAAAACCTGTTAACTTGGTTGACTCAACAATGATAGGAATTGTCAGGTTCAGTAGCTGCACTCCTGGATAAGCCAAGGCAGCACTCAACCACTCATCAACTGCGAGTGACAGAGCGAGTCTGTTATTCTCTACCAAGTTAGCAACTTCCCAACAAGAAATCATACTCACTCCTAAACCTTGAGATTGGTATTGTTGTATCCACTCTCGATGCTGCTGGGTTAGTCGCGGATTCTTGTCCGCCCACCAAATCCAGATATGGCTATCCAGTATTATCATTGCAGCGCTTCCCATTCTTCGAGAGGTAAAGCAGGTTCAAAGGGGTCATCGTAGCGATCGACCGTCCCTTGCAAGGGATAATGCAAAGTATGGATAATTGTCTGATTAACCCAATTAAGATAATTATTTAATTCTTCATAATCCTGCAATTCTTGTAATTCTTCGGAAGTGAGTTCAGCTACATTTCTTTTAGCCGTTAATATTCCAATTCGCTCCAGGAAAAACCTAGAAGCGCGAAATACCAGCACTCCTTGTGCTAACTCCACCCTAACAGCTCCTTCTCTTGGCAAAGTTTTGGGTAAACGCTCCAACCTTATCGGTAAATTAGTTGTCATAGTCTCGCTCTAAAAATGTTAGTTTTATTTTATATAGATTGTAAATCAGCAAAGGGTTTTAGTTGCTCTAACCCAACTTCACGCCAATCATCCTCAGTTTCCCCCTCTTCCAGACTAAATAATCGTTCTCGACAAAGAATTTGCAGCAGCAGAGGCCAGCATTTACTTTGAGTCAAAATCCACTCGACATCCTCAGCCGGAAAAGGAATGGGCGAACTGGCTATCAACTCCCGTGCTTCAGCTTCAGTCAAAGCAGCCAGAGTTGTAGTATATCCAAAGATATTGAAAAAAGGCGAACTATGTCCGGTGCTAGTCGCTAAGTCGATCGGCGATTCTGGAGTTGCCAAGACAAACCCTAAATTCCCATTGGTTTGGTTAGTCGCCAAAGAGCGCAAACTCTCCCAAAACCCATCATCTAATTCGGGACAGCGCTGTAAACCTACACCAATTTCATCTAATAGGATGACTGTAGGCTGATGTAAATTACTGCTAACCACATCCATAAATCTATCTAAGTCGCAAGGGCTGGGAACTGACATTTTTAGGGATTCTAAAATGTAGCGCAGCAGCCCTTCCCGATTTTGCCGTCGCGAATCTTGAAAATCTACGAAAATCCAACGATAGTTTTCTGGAGAGGGCAACCAGTCAGATTTTTGACCGGGACGCAACTGTTCTGTTGGGGTGGTGGTAATATTTTTCAAGTATTGCAGCAAAGAAGTCTTGCCACTGCGCTTCTTGCCGATAATGGCAGCATTTTGCAGGGGACGGCGTTTCAGTAAGTCGAATAGGCGTTTTAGTTCCTTCTGCCGCCCGAAAAAGTAGCGCGGATGGGTGATGGGAGTTCCAGTGATGAAAGCTGAGGTTTCCTCGAAGATAGGCTTGGGGATAGTTTCGTCTATATGTACGATATTTCTCCACTCATACCCCAATCTCTCGCTAATTTCCAGAAAATATGAGTAATCAACAGGTTGTCCCGTCAGAAATTTCTTGACTGTGGATAGCCCAATGTCCAATTCTTCAGCCAAAGCCTTCTGACTCGGAAAGCCGTTGCGTCCTAAAGCCGATTTGACTTGTTCGATACACCCTGGAGAAACTTTGAGCGATCGCCCCATGATGCCTCTACAGAAAATTACTAAGTCGAATTATAGATTTAATCTCAACTAAAAGTCAACGAACAAGTCAACTCCTCAACCTTCTAACTCGACTCTGAATTCAACCTTGCTTGATTTTAAATAGGAGTGTAGAGTTGAATTTAGAGAAATAAATGTCAAACAAGAAATTACATTCCAACCAACCACTCCGTTCTGATGATTACCCAGAAATGAAGCGAGATGTCATTCAAGAATGTTTGCGTCAAGCTAAATCCTGTACTAACGTGATTCTTGGGTTAACAATAGTAAGTGCCTCCATCAGTATTTTCGGCATCGTACAGTTGTTTTCTGGAAAAGTCACAGAAGGCTCAGTTGCCACCGCTTGCGGATTAACATCAAACATTGTCAGCGTTGGGTTACTCAAGTTTACAAAAGAAACGAACGACCGACTCGAGCGCTTAGCCAAAGAATTCAAAGACGACGATTAAATAAAAATAGTTAAAGTAGGGTGGGCCTTCCGCACCTGACAAATTACCAATTCAACTAATGCGCGCTTTACAAGTCAAAGTAGGGTGCGCCTTCCGCACCTGACAAATTCAACTAATAGGCACCTGACAAATTCAAATTAAATTCTGCAAAAATTTATCAAAAGTTGCGCGATCGGGCATAGCACCTTGAGCACCCACTTTAGTTGTGCACAGAGCGCCCGCTGCTGCGCCCCACCGCACCGCCTCTGACAAGGACAGACCGGCATCTAATGCAGAGGCTAACCCGCCGTTAAAAGCATCGCCAGCAGCCACAGTGTCGATCGCCTCTACAGCAAAAGCCGGTACAAAAAAGGTTTCATCCGCCGTAACAGCAACAGCCCCGCGATCGCCCAATTTGACAATAACATTCTTGACACCACGCTCCTGCAAGTGTTTGGCAGCTACAATCGCTGTTTCGGTGTCATTCACCCGAAAACCGACTAACTGGCTGGCTTCCACTTCATTCGGCGTGATAATGTCAATTAGCGGATAAAGTTCCAGTGGCAAATCCGCCCTAGCCGGTGCTGGATCGAGAATAACTCGCACCCCCGCTTGACAAGCAGCTTTCGCAGCTTTTTGGACAACTTCCAGGGGAATTTCTAACTGTAAGAGCAAAGATGTAGCTGCTGTTAACAGTTTTTTGAGACGTTCTATATCTGCTTCACCGACATTATTATTCGCGCCCGGAATCACAATAATATTATTTTGGCCTGTCTCGTCTACGGCGATAATTGCCACTCCTGAATGAGTGTTTTGGTCTATTAATACATTGTCTGTATTTACCCCATAAAATTGTAAATTTCTCAATAATTCTTCAGCAAATTTGTCGTTGCCGACGCGACCGATGATGTGGGTGGAAGTGCCGAGACGGGCGGCGGCGACGGCTTGATTTGCTCCTTTGCCGCCGCCGGTCGTGAAAAAATTGCTACCGATGATAGTTTCCCCTGGCTGCGGCAACCGGGGAGTTTTTGCTGCTAGGTCGATGTTGATACTGCCGAATACGATGATGGTCATAATTTAAATTGGGAATTGCGCATGGGGCATGGGGGATTATAGAATTGGGAATTGGTAATGGGTAGCAACTCGCAAATAACCCATAACGAATAGACATCTCCCATAATTATCGTAGAACAGGCAGGATGCCTGTTCAAAATCTGCTGTTTAGGAGAAGTCTAATAACAACAGTCAACAGCCAACAAACAACAGCTAACAGCCAACACTCAACAGCAAACAACCAACAGTTAACAACCAACGGCCATCAAACGTGCTAGAACAGTTATGGTCTCCACCGGTCAATTCAATGGCTGCAATTACTCTCGATCGCAATCCCTGTGTCCTGCTAGTTGAAACAGACGAAGTTCTCGCCGGACACTTGAGTCTCGACTTAAAGTCCTCCGGCTACGAACCGGTAGTGGCTTCTAATACCGCCACAGGCCAACATTTAGCTCATGAATTGCAGCCAGCTTTGATTGTAATCGATCGCATACTTGGCCCTGAGTCGGGGCTGTCACTGTGTTCTTACCTCAGAAGTATTGGCAATCGGGTGCCGGTACTGCTATTGGTCGGTCGCGATACAGTTGACGATCGCGTAGCTTGTCTGGAAGCTGGCGCGGATGATTATTTTCTCAAACCTTACCGCACTGAGGAGTTTTTGCAGTTGGTGCGCTTGTATTTGCAGCCGGATAACACCAGCAACGAACAATTGAGGTTTGGCGATTTAGTTTTGGATTTGGCCTCTAGGCGGGCCCTGCGCAACGGACGGGCGATCGACCTGACGATGAAGGAATTTGAGCTGCTAAAGTATTTGATGGAACATCCCCGCGAGGTTTTGACGCGGGAACAAATTCTGGAAAATGTTTGGGGTTACGACTTTTTGGGCGAGTCGAATGTGATTGAAGTTTACATCCGCTATCTGCGCCTCAAGATTGAAGATGAAGGCGAAAAGCGCTTGATTCAGACGGTGCGCGGTGTTGGCTACGTGATGCGCGAATCTTGAAGCAGTCAGTTGACAGTTGAGAGTTGACAGTTGGTTCCTCTGTCCAATTGCCAATTCCCAATCTAAAATCTAAAATCTAAAATCTAAAATCATTATGAATTATTTAGGTAATTTGCTGAGTATTGCGGTAATTCTATTTTTGCTGGGATGTTCGCCGACTTTACCTGTTGCGAATACTGGTGCTACTGGTATTTTGGCGTCGCAGTCTCCGACGGCGACAACATCCGGTCAAGTGCTGGCTGTTTCTGCTAGAGCTCGGATAGCCGATCGCCCAATCGAACTCGAAGTGGCGAAAACAGTGGAACAACAGGCTATGGGTTTAATGTACAGAACTTCTTTGCCGGATGACAGAGGAATGCTGTTTGAGTTTAAATCGGCACGGCAGGTCAATTTTTGGATGAAAAATTGCAAGATTTCTCTGGATATGATTTTTCTGCGGAATGGGGTGGTTGAGGCGATCGAAGTTTCTGCACCTCCTTGTACTGCCGATCCTTGTCCTACCTACGGGCCCAACACTGTTGTCGATCGAGTTATTGAACTCCGGGGCGGGCGAGCTGCTGAACTCGGTGTCAAAGTGGGCGATCGTATTGAAATCGAGTTTTTCCAGTAAAACTTCGGACTCTTTCAGTAAAACCTGCAAAAAGACACAATCCCCGGTTCCCATCGCCCAGAGAGCCCCTACCTTCGGAATACCGGAGAAAATTTAGAAACTTTACAAAAATTGATTAAATCTGTTAAGATATTAATGTAAGATTCAGTACAAACACCGAAAGATTTGCTACGATGTCGATCTCAGTCAGTCAGGACTTGAGCTTGTTTCCGGAAGCTGTAGATTCTTGGTCGCAGGTATGAGACGAGTCAGCGACTCGTTACCAATCCTGAGAGACGATACTCAGCCTCAAGGTGTAGCAACACGAAAAGAAATTCTCTGGAAGTTCTGGCGATCGAGCTAAACCTATCTAAAGTAATATGCTACGAGCCAAGTTAATTGGCGGTAATTGGCAAACTTAACTTCTGGTAGCAGTTTCGGGTTTGATCGAAATATCTAATTTTGCCGAAGTAGATTTGCGGATTCTGCATTTTGGCAGATGAAGTTAAACTCTGAACTTGGTTTAGTAGTTTTAGGTAGCAGAATTTATTCTGATTCGCGCTGCAAAGATGCCGAGGTATTCAGTTTAGGTTCGATCGCGATCACTCTTTCGATCGGGCCGACATCAGCAAAATTGCAAAACCTTTCACTTTTTGGGAAAGGTTAGCTTTACAGTAGCACTCAGAATTACGTTTGGCAGTTCAACCGCTAATACTGTTTTAACAGCTATGCACGGTTAAAAGACAGATTTAAAACTGGCTTATTACTAATCACAAACATCAGGTTCACATCAGAAAATGGTGTCCTATACTTGGAGACAAAATTACATGGCACCCGCTACTTACACTAAATTAATTCGATTTTTACAAGAAGATTTGGCGATTTCTCCCGCTTCAATAGCCGTAGCCGAACGTCGCGGCGACAAACAGCGGCAGCGCGATAAAGACCCGAATTCGTTGCCGATGGTTCTGTGGCAGTACGGTTTAGTCACTCTCGATCAGTTGGATAAAATCTTTGATTGGTTGTCCGAAGCATATTAAAAGGATTTTAGATTTTAGATAATAAAATCCAAAATCCAAAATGCTTTAATAACTTAGATTAAGATTCTGCCAAAAGTTTCGCAGCAGCGGCAACGCCGGCACCAGGAGTATAGCCTTCATGGCCCAATTCTTGCAATACGACTTCCAAGGCGGAAATAGCTGCTAGAATATCGCGATCGCACACAAAGCCCAAATGACCGATTCGGAAGATTTTACCTTTCAAATGGTCTTGTCCGTCGGCTAGAGCAATATCAAATCTCTTTCTCATCAAAGTCCGCACTTTTTGAGCATCTACAGATTCAGGCGGCATCACCGAAGTAATCGCAGGGCTGGCTGCACCGTCAGCCGCGAACAACGGCAAACCTAAAGCTTTTACAGCAGCGCGAGTAGTTGTCATCAACCGTTTGTGCCGCGCGAAAACGTTTTCTAACCCTTCGGCTTTCATCATCTGCAATGTTACTTGCAGTCCAAAAAACATATTGACCGGCGGAGTAAAAGGAGTGGTATTTTTGGCAGCGTCTTTGCTATATTTGCCCAAATCCAAATAATAGCGGGGCAGCGTCGCAGTTTTGTAAGCTTTCCAAGCTTTCGGACTAACAGCCACAAAACCCAAACCTGGGGGAATCATGTAAGCTTTCTGAGAACCAGAAGCAATCACGTCAATTCCCCAAGCGTCCATCGGTACGTTGGCAGCACCTAAACTGGTGACAGCATCGACCATGATTAAAGCTTCGCCGTGGGCTTTGACGTGGCGGTTGATGGTTTCGAGGTCGTTGAGAACGCCCGTGGAGGTTTCCGAGTGGGTGATGATGACAGCTTTGATTTGCTTTTCTGTATCAGCTTCCAGTTTTTCGCGGAAATTTTCGGGGTCTAATTGTTGGCCCCACTCGGCTTTGATGATTTCGACATTTAAACCGTAAGCTTCGGCTACTTCGGCCCAGCGTTCGCCAAATTTACCGTTGGTGCCGACCAAAACTCGATCGCCCGCACTCAAGAAATTAATTATCCCAGCTTCCATCGCGCCGGTACCAGAAACGGTCAAACTCAGCACGTCACTTTTGGTTTGGTGCAGCCATTTGAGGTTTTCGGTACATTCTCCAAAAATCGCGTCAAATTCCTTGCTGCGGTGGCCCATCGGGTGTTTAGCCATCGCCAGCAAAGCCGCTTCGGGCACCGGTGTCGGGCCGGGAATCATCAGCATTAATTTGTTGTCCATAATCCTGTCCTAACTTTTTCTGTGGGAGTTAATAGAATAAATCAAAAACTGAAACTTTAAAGTCTGCACTCTAAGTTTTTTAACTTTTAATTTTTAACTCCCGTAGAGTTAGTTTCATTTAAAGACCAGCGGTATTCTACCGCTAAGTTCGATCGCTGGCAGCTTTGTTCTAATTGCTTTTGAATGGCAAGGGCTTTACGCAGTGTAATAATAAGTTGGTGAACTTGTTGCTGCTGCGGCGATTGTGGACTGACAGCAAACATTGTTTTGCGTTCTAACAATTGAAGTAGCAATTCATAATGAATGTACGAAGGCAGGGGAATTGGCTCCATGAAAGCTAACATACCTCAGCGAACAGACACCCCATTGCAATTGCATGGAGCATCACAGGTGGACATTAGATGCCTGATTTTTTATCGGTTTGCTAGCCGTACAAAAACCCCAGCTTTGCCGATCAAATTTTCGGGGGCTGGGTGCGTTGGCTGCGCTAAATTTCGCGATCGACTAACCAGAGCGAATAGATTTAATTGGTTTTTTGCCAGCTATTTCTATGAAATATAGCTGGGGACGCTAATTTGTCATAAATTAAGCGCCGGAGTCGATACAGGCTAGAAATTCTGATTATTTACATACTTAATCAATTTCTATCAGAATTCAGGGGTGTTTGTCAAGCGGTCTGGCCTTTTAGGTTTGCGGATGAGCCTTGGCTAGGGAGGCTAAAGCAGCGCCCGGATCCGGCTGTTTGACTAAAGACTCGCCGATGAGGACGGCTTGGACTCCGGCGCTGGCCACTCGGTTGAGGTCGTCTGCTGTGTGGATTCCTGACTCGCTGACGGTGAGGATGTTTTTTGCTTGGATGTCGGTTTGGCGATCGGCTAATAGTTGACCGGTGGTTTCTAGGCTGACGGAAAAGTTTTCTAGGTTGCGGTTGTTGATGCCGATTAATTCGACGCCTTGTAGGGTTAATACTCGATCGAGTTCTTCGAGAGTGTGAACTTCGATTAAAGCAGTCATGCCCAATGTCTTGACAATTTTTACAAAGTATTGTAAGTCTTTGTCAGATAGAATGCTGGCAATTAACAATACAGCATCTGCGCCGTGAATGCGGGCGAGATAGATTTGGTAGGGATAGATAATAAACTCTTTGCAAAGTAGCGGCAATTCGACGGCGGCACGGATTTTAGAAAGGTTGTCGAAACTGCCTTGAAAGAACTTTTCATCGGTGAGTACGGAGATGCAGCTAGCGCCGTTTTGTTGGTATGCTAGGGCGATCGCCACGGGGTCGAAATCTTCACGAATTACGCCTTTGCTGGGGGAAGCTTTTTTGACTTCGGCGATGATTGCGGGTGTGGTTTTACCGTTTTTGAGCGCGCCGAGGAAGTCGCGGATGGGGGGCGCAAAGGGGAGTCTTTTGTGAAGTTCGGCTAGCGGGGTGCGATCGCGCTTTTGGGCTACTTCTGCTTCTTTTTGCCAGACGATTTCTTCGAGGATGTGGCGGGGTTCGGAGTCGGGTACGGCGATTTCGTAGCTGAGGTAGAGTACGGAGACTGAGGTGCTGGGGGGACGGCGGCGGATTTGAAGCATGGTAAGGGGGATTAATGGCGATCGCGACAAGTTTACAACTATTATATAATAGAAGTCTTTATCTGGCAATTTCTCAACCAATTTTTAAGATAGTATTTACCATAGAAGTAGGGGAAGTGTTATTAAGGAATCAAATTATTAAACTGCTTGTTTTTGATAAAAAAAGTGAGGCAATACTTCAATGGATACCCGATTGAGATACCAAGAAATCATCAAAACCATACTTCGGGAACACGCTAACTTTCGCAATACTATACCTGACGGCTATCAGTCTCAAATTTTATTTGATGATGAACGAGGAGGCTACTTAGTCTTGGATATTGGTTGGAATGAGAACAAGTACCTTCACGCTACACCAATTCACATCAATTTAATTGGCGATAAAATCTGGATTCAATATGATGATACGGAAGAAGGAGTGGCTACCGATTTACTAGCAGCAGGTGTTCCTAAAGAAGATATTGTACTCGGTTTTAGGCATCCTCAAGTGCGGCAATATACTGAATTCGGAACTGGTTTGAGTGGTAAAGATGAAGGAATTGTTGCTGAATCTGCTGTTGTGCGATCGGCCTAAGTCGATAAATTATTCGGCAATTGAAATCGCGTCTAAACAAACGAAGTTTGCTTGGGCGGACTAAGAGATATGAAAGATTGTAATTAATTAAATATAAACAAACTCGGATTGACATCAAAAAACTTTCCCAAAGCCTCAGCTTGTTTTTTGGTAATTTCTAGCTGGTTATTAATGATTTGAGTTACTATCTCAAGTGTGTCCATAATTTCTACTAAATCCGCTGGCTCTAGATTTCTAGCATCCATCAAATGAAGAAGTCTTGAGTGGGGCGTTGAAGCATTTATTTGATAATGCGTTTCTTCAAAATCTTCAATGAGTTTGACTAATAGTTCTAGGAGAGTATCTTCTTCGGGGGTTAGATTGTTCCGAGAAAGCAAGCTTTCAACTATTTCTAAAAATATTTCGTTTTCATCTTCATTTTTGATAATGCGAGGTTGATATTGAGATAGCAAGCTGCTGTACCTGTCGGAGTCAAAAGTAAGGGTCATTTTTCCAGTTATTTTTGTCATATTCTGCATGAGTCAAAATGTACTTGATATAAACAATCTGCTTTTGATAGTTAAGACTTACAATTAAGCGATATTTATTTCCTTTGACATTGAAAATTGTAAAATTTCCAACTGCTTCAGCTTGAGGATAAATAGTTTGAACTTCAATAAGTTTATTCCAGTTGGCTTGACTAGCAATTTTGTACCAATCATCGAGGGCTTCGCAGGAATCAGCATGATTTTGGCAGTAGTCTCTTAATTTTTTGCGACTGATAACGTGCATTTAGCGATCGTTCAGATGTTTTGCATATACCTAATTCTATCAGATTTAAGTGCGATCGGCTCAAACCCCAATTTTACTAAAAGGGCGATCGGGCTTCTTGTTCTATGTTGGGGAATAGTTCGTTTTGACATACTCTTTTAGTATCGGTGCAAGGGTAAAAAATGTGCGTGAAGCGTAGCTATCCCGTAGGGAATCGTCCTTCTGGATTTTTTCAATTAATGAACGCCGTCCCAAGGATTGCATAACTTTCAAAAATTGCGATCGGGATAATCGCATATTCTCTGGCACTTTTGAGATGGAAACTGGCGCGGTTTCACTAGCTAGCCATGACATTACCTGTTTTTCTGACTCGGATAAGCGATTAAATGGCTGATGCAGTAAAGATTCTAAATCACCTAAAAATAGTGGCTCGTCAGATAAAAATTCTGATAGGCTGCCGTCAAATAAATCTTGAATCATTGTAGCAACTATTTTTAACCACAAGGGATTGCCTCTGTATAGTTCAATTAGTTCTGACCATTTTTCATGTTCCGCTAAACCTTTTTCTCTGAGGATTTCCCCCGCTTCACCACCTAAACCATTCAGTTGTAACGATCGCACTGGTTGGTTTTTGCCTTCTAATACGGCAATTTCTCTGGGTGTTTCCCAACTAAGCAACACTAAGCAACTGTTATGAGATAATTCTGCTACTTGTCGAAATAGCGTGCCGTAATCTTCGTATCCAATTTGGTAATTGCCAGCGAGTTGTCCGCTGCTATTTACCATTTGTACGTCATCGAGTATCAGCAGACAGCGGTATTTTTGCAAGTATTCCAGTAGGGGCAATCCCCCTGCGATCGTCCCATCCTCTGGCGCGGATACGGGGGCACCGCCCCTACAGAATAATTGAATTATATTTGTTTGAAGTATTGACAGGGGTGGAGATGTGGCGAGACTTCGCCAGATGACGAAATCAAATTCATGTTTGATTTGTTGGACAAGTTGTGCGGCGAGTGCGGTTTTGCCAATGCCGACTATGCCGTGTATGGCGAGTAGGCGGGTGTTTTCGTGGAGAATCCACTGTTTGAGGGTGGTGAGAGAGGTGGTGCGATCGTAGCAAATGCCAGATTTAGGCATTTCAGCTAAGAATTGACGCAATTTTGGTTCATTGTTGCCTTTGTTTAGAGGTTCTTCATCAATTGGTGAGTTGGGGACTTTTGGGGAATGTGAATTATTTTCACAGAAGTTGACTTCACCAATTTGTACAATATCTTTATTGAAGTTCCAGAAATTTGAGAATTTTACTTGCTCCAATCTGACTCTAAAATTTCCTTTATTGACTTCTTCGCCTAATACTTCTGATAGTAGCTTCCATAATGCAGAGGCAATATCTTTAATGTGACCTTCACTACAGTGAGATTCATCGGCTATTTTTGAGTATTTCTGACCTTGTAAAGTTCCCCGCAGTATCACTTCTTGCAGATTGTCTAAGTGTTTTCCCGTATTGATAAAAACTAGGTCGTCGGCAAGTTTTAAGACTTCTTGAACGTCCATAGGTCGGGTTAATGCTGGGGTTTTGCTTATTATATCCTACTCGATCCGACTTTTTCCGACCCGATCGAGTTTGTCCAGCTTTTTCTGGCGTGGGTAAATGGCAAATGATATAAAAGTGCTTACTTTATCCGACTTTTTCCGACTGGACAAGACTGAGATTTTAGAGTCACAATCATATTTAAGAGGCACTATTATAGCTTTCCCATAGGAAAAAAATGACTACACAAGCATTATCCCTCCCCCAAGCAAACTTAGAAATGGTTCTCTGGCAAGTAGATGCCGATTCAATGAGTAGTAGCGATTTGTATGTCTGGTTAAATGATCTCGGCTTGCCCCACGAAGTCACCATCAGATTGCACGAGTTGGCTACCTACACGAAAAAATCTGGTAACAAAGTTTTGGCTGTAGGGAAAATTATTCTGCTCAAAATTATCGAGTTTGTCAAAGCACATCCTAATTTAGCTACGGGCATTGCTATAGGAGTTGCTGTGGGACTATTGGTACGTTCAGTACCAGTTATCGGCCCAGTGTTAGCGCCATTGGCAGCAGTGCTAGGTATAACTGTTGGTGCGATCGCTGGACATAGACTAGATCAAGGCTACCGTCAAGTAGATGGGATAGTTGGAGTAGCACAAGACATTATTGAACTCGCCAAATTGTTTTTTCAACTACTGATTGATGTTTTTAATGCAGTTTTTATCAACGTTATCACTGCTTAAATAAGAAAATTTGAAACAATCAGGAGGCTTAATATGTCAGGAAATAAAACCCTAACTAAGGAGCAAATCCTTAAAGCGATCGAGGAATTGGCAAAAAATCCAGATGATAAACTCGGAATTTTAGCTGAGATTGGGATTGGTGTGGTAGGTGCTGGTGCTGCTGCGGGTGCTGTTGCCGCTTTCGGCGGTACATCCATATTATTTGGGCTAATAGCGGTTGCACCCCCAGTAGGATTGGTTGTTGGCGCTGCTGCTTTAGGTGCAGCAGCTCTCGTTGGAGCAAAGAGGATCATCTTTGATGGCAATTTCAACGAAGGGAAAAAAGCAGAAATGCTCCAACAGTTAAAAGAACAGCTAAGAGAGGTTGAAGCAAAAGAAAGAGCATCTAAGGTTAGAGACAGTGACAAGACAAAATTTATCGTTTCCTTGAAAGAACCAGTTAGGCTTAATCTAATTACCCCTCAAAGGGCTCAGGATTTAATGAGGGCTGTCGAAAGTGGTCAAATACCTATCACAGATGCAATTAAGATGGTTCAGGCTATAGTTGAAGCAGCTCAACCCCAATAGTCTTTTAAATCCACGACCTGAGAATGCTAAGCATAGGCTATGTTGTTCTGGTATTTCTGATAATTAACTTAGCTGCTGAAAAAGCGATCGCCCTTATATGATTGAAGTGCGATCGCTCTTTTTTCGAGTATCACTAATTCTGTTTCTCCAACACCATAGGAGATTTTTACCGCTTTGACAACCATTCATCAGACAAGCTATACTCAGTAGGAAAAAATTGGAGATCGGTTTTTGGTATAATCAAAGAATCGCGATCGCAGACAAGCCAATGGAATCTATTGAATGCAGTAACTGTGACAAATCACCAAATTTGGGATGAACTTGCTCAACTATTAGCACCGATCGCCCTAAATCACCTCGTCACCCAACATTTAGAATCCTGTAATTACAAAATAAGAGGTTACTGGGATAGCAATAATAAGTTCTATGAAGAAATTGCTTTTATTCATCCCATCTGTGCTGAGTTGATCGGGCGATCGCTCGGCACAAACATTATCAACAATCATCCGACTTCTGACTGGATTAAGCTTAAATTTTTACTCAAAGCAGATTTATCTGCTAGCGAAAACAACCTAGTTAGCGATGATGACGATGAGGAAATTGGCGAACTAACTCTGATTTTAGATACGAATCAGACAGTTATTGATGAAAACTGGCTAATTGATGTCGAATCTCCTTTTGTTGTTGCCAAAAGTCAGCCGGATTTGCAGCAGACAAGCTAGTTTGCTAATATGTCAGATTTGACATATAATCTAAAAAAACCTAAAATATAGATGGTAGATTCGGAAAGCAAACCCCTTGTCTGGCTTAGTGGGGAAGTAAAAACACCGCCTTTTTCTACTGAGGCGCGTATTCAAGCCGGATTTTTCCTGCGAAAGCTACAGGATGGCGAAAGCCTATCCATGCCTTTCTCTCGCCCTATGCCAAGCATCGGAGCTCATTGTCACGAGATCCGTCTAGCCGATTCAGGGACAAGCAAGGATTGGCGCATCATTTATCGAATAGACGTAGATGCTATCATTATACTCGATGTCTTTAACAAAACCACGAACAAAACACCGGATTTTATCATTGAAAAATGTAAAAAACGGTTGAAACAATACGACCAAATTTGAATTGATATCAGGAAGGTATTTTTATGGACACAGCTAAACGCCAACGCCTACAAGCAGCGGGATGGACTATCGGAACAGCAGAGGAATTTCTAGGACTTTCAGCAGAAGAAACAGCCTTCATAGAAATGAAACTTGCACTGAGTAAAGCCATCAAACAAAACCGGATTAACCAACAGATGACGCAGCACGAACTTGCTCAAAGAATTAAGTCCAGCCAATCAAGAGTTGCTAAAATAGAAGCTGGCGATCCTTCCGCTTCCCTCGATCTCCTGATTCGCACCTTGCTTACCTTTGGTGCTACACGCCAAGACATAGCTGACGTGATTCTTAACAGCGGTTCCTCACAAATATCTCATCTTAACTGAATTACTAAAAGTACGCACCAGCGTTCGCTTTCGCGTTCCCCTAGGGTAGCTATCCCGTCGGGAATTGCACTTTAACTTAAACCTTAACCGCCGCCCATCTACCAGCGCCCCAACCAAGATAGCAGGCATTCAGGGCGCTCCACTTCGGCAAATTCCTAACCTTTGGTAGATGCCGATTCCATCGCTTAGGCATAGAATCTGACTTGACCTATTGACTAAAACTCTTGTGAATACAACAGAAAAAATCACCGATGTTTGGAGTAAAGTCCAGGCAATGGCCAATGATTTCCTGATTTTATTACCAAATATTGTACTGGCACTGATTGTTTTCGCAATTTTCTGTTTTATTGGCCAAACCCTGAAACGAACGGTCAGAAAACTAACCAGCGCTCACCGTCAAGCTCGCAATTTAGGATTAGTGCTGGGACGATTAGCACAAGGAGCAACCGTTCTTACAGGATTGTTTATTGCTCTGTCGGTTGTCATTCCCTCCATCAAAGCCAGCGATCTTATTCAGCTATTGGGAATTAGTGGTGTGGCGATCGGGTTTGCGTTTCGCGATATCCTGCAAAATTTTCTGGCGGGTGTTTTGATCCTGCTGACTGAACCTTTCCACATTGATGATCAAATTGTATTCAAAGACTTTGAGGGAACTGTAGAAAATATTCAAACGCGGGCGACGATAATAAAAACCTATGATGGTAGACGGATTGTAATTCCCAACTCGGAACTATTTACTAACTCTGTAATCGTGAACACAGCCTTTGAAAATCGCCGTTTGCAGTATGACATCGGCATTGGCTATAGCGATGATATTGATACTGCAAAACAATTAATTTTAGAGGCAATTCATGAAGTAGATGGAGTGCTGAAAGATCCGGCTCCCGATGCGATCGTCGTAGAATTAGCTGGTAGCAGTGTTAACATTCGGGCCCGCTGGTGGGTGCAGCCACCTCGCCGTGCCGAACTCTTAGATTTTCAAGACCGCGTATTAACTAACATTAAAAACAAGCTAGTAGCAAATGGGATCGATCTGCCCTTCCCAACTCAGCAGATTTTGTTCCACGATCAGACAGAAGACACAGATGGCGATCGCAAGCGTCAGCGCGAAGGCTGGCCCGCCGGACAAGCTGAAGTTCCCAAATCGCGCAGTATCAGCCGCGCCCTCAGACAACTGGCCGCAACAGAGTTTCAACGCACTAAATCTGAGGATGGAAAAGTAATTTCCAACAACAAATATACTGAGGAGCAAGATCGGTGAAAAATACGAAATTGAGCAACTTGTGGGAGTCCTTAAATTCGAGTTTCTGGTTTGTTCCCAGCGTCATGGTTTTTTTGGCGATCGCACTTTCGTTTGTCACCATCGGGATTGACCAAAATCAAAAAACCAAGCTGATTGGAGAATTGGGTTGGGCCTATACTCTAGGCCCGAGCGGCTCGCGCGCGATTCTTTCGGCGATCGCCAGTTCAATGATGAGCGTTGCTACTACAGCTTTTTCAATTACAATCGTTGCCCTTCAACTTGCATCTTCGCAGTTTGGCCCTCGCTTGCTGCGTAACTTTATGCAAGATAAGGGCAACCAAATTGTGCTGGGAACGTTCATTTCCACCTTTGTGTATAGCTTGATGGTGCTGCGAACAATCAACGGGTTAGAAGAACATGAGTTTGTCCCCCACCTAGCAGTAACTTGCGGCATTGGTTTGGCGATCGCCAGCATTGGCGTATTGATTTATTTCATTCATCATTCTGCCTTATCAATTCAGGTCGATCATGTGATTAAATTAGTTGGTGAGGAACTTGATAATGCGATCGATCGACTGTTTCCAGAAAGTATGGGAACCAGTAAAGCTAAAAACAAGCAGCAAGACAATCCATCGGATATTTCCGCCGAGATTCCAGCTAATTTTGAGCAAGATGCCCGTCCAGTTTCAGCAAAGAATGGTGGCTACATTCAAGCCATTAATAATGACCAACTAATGCAAATTGCTAGCGAGCATAACCTGCTGTTACAAATTCAACAGCGTCCCGGTCGCTTTACTGTCGAAGGAAGTGAACTTGTACAAGTCTTTCCTGGAAAACAAGTAAACGATGAACTTACATCCAAGATTAACGGTGCTTTTCTGATTGGATCGCAGCGCACGGAGCGGCAGGATGTAGAGTTTTCGATCGACCAACTCGTTGAGATTGCAGTACGCGCTCTTTCCCCAGGAATCAACGATCCGTTTACGGCTATCCGCTGTATTGACCAACTGAGTGCGGCCCTTTGTCGTTTAACCCAAAGAGAAATTCCCTCTCCCTACCGCTACGACGACAGCAACCAGCTTCGGATGATTGCAGAACCCATCGCCTTTACTGACGTGCTCGATGCAGCCTTTAACCAAATTCGACAGAATGGAAAATCGAATGTAGCTATCACGATGCGGTTGCTAGAGGCGATCGCAGTTGTGGCCCGTTTCACCGATCGAACCACACACCGAACAGCACTCAGGCGACACGCCGATCAGACTGAACGCGCCAGCCAGCAGGCAAATTTCGATGAATTAGATCGCAAAGACATTCAAGAGCGATATTTAGCAGCATTAAAAGCTATTAAGCAGGATTGAGCTAGGAGGAAAAATGTGGTAATTTGTAGTTATGGCAAGCCCTTCAAAGTACCATTTTCCCTTTTTCCTCTGCCATCAAAGCAAAATTCCGCAGATTTTTCCCAGCAAAATATTTGCCCTCCTTGACAAAATCGCCGTCGCATATTACCGGAATTCTTTCCTGATAAGCTTTCAGTGCCAAAATCAAATCATTGTCTTGCAATTCGAGATAGATTTTCTGCAACTTACCCACCACAAATCCCATCATTGCAATTTTACCAATTTTCTCCCCTCCTTGGCGATCGACTTTGACAATGAATCCTTGAATCTCAGTATTTTCTAAACAAGTAATTAAATCGCTTAAAATCTCTAATTGAGAACGCTTTTCTACCTGTTCCAGCTTTTTGACAGCATCTCCCATCCTAGCTGGATAATCCGCAAAATCCCGCGTCAGAGGCAATCCGATATCAAACAACTCTCCCGCCTCATTTTTCTTGACCCAAATCGCCCCTTTATTGTCATAAATTCGGCTGTGTTCTTGCCAGCCATGTTTTTGTAAATATGCTATGATTACATTGACATCTAAATTCTTAAAAACTTCAAAATCCCGTACAGTTACTTTCATGGGATATCTCCTTGGCTAATGCGCTGCATAATGGACTGTAGAGCCTCTGCTGTAAACTGATTGTTGCGGGGCAACTCAACAGTCACGCGACTGGTATTTTGAGTTTCCGGCATTCCCCGCAAAGATAACCAGTAGGCACAATGCCTGAGCAACATTTCCTGTTCTGACTGTTGTATCCATTTCCCGATATTTTCCGGTACTAAAACCACAACTAACAGGCGGGGAATAAAGGCAGTCACTCTCAAGTCGTTGTAATTTTTGACATTGAGCGGATATCGAACACATTGGGCATTGAGTACATCTCTTGACGTACATTTTAACTGCAATTCGAGACGGTGTGGCTGCACTGGATCGCGATCGACAGCCTTGATACAGAGGTCAACGCTATCATAATCATTTTCGGGTTGATCTACCGAACAGCCAGCGACTGCTGCCACAGCCCGCACGTAAGCTTTACTAAATTGTTCTTTTCGCTGATTCAGTTCCATTTAAACACAATTCTCAAAAAGGGGCGATCGCGATCGCATATTGATGTCAACAAATACATCAAACTCAGTCTCCTGTTGCTCCAATGAGTCCCTCGATCCCCCCTAGCCCCCCTTAAGAAGGGGGGGACAAGAGCATTCAAAGCCCCTCTTAAAAGGGAGAAAAATGGATTTCAAAGTCCCCCTTCTTAAGGGGGATTTAGGGGCTCTCCGAGGATTTTGGTTTTACACAGAGATGTGTACACGGTAGCTTAAGAAGGGGGGGAGAAGAGCATTCAAAGTCCCCCTTCTTAAGGGGGATTTAGGGGGATCGAGACTCAACTACAAACGAAATTAATCAACGGTTAAAACTTGAATTGACAGCCTTCGGAAGCCACCGCCCAAATTAATGACCGCCCGCCGCCCCAGCCGCCCGTTTGAAAGCTTCATCCAGCACTTCCGAAAGCGTCGGGTGCGTGTGAACTCGGAATGCTAAAGAGTTCACAGAATCGCGCTGGGCGATCGCATTTGCAGCCTCCTGAATCAAATCCGAAGCGTGCAAACCAAAAATGTGAACTCCCAACAATTCCCCATTATCTGTCCGGTAAATCACCTTAGCCATACCGTCAGTTTCACCCTCCGCAATAGCCTTAGAATTTCCCTTAAAATAAGTCTTGACAGAAGCAACCTCAAACCCTTCGGCTTTTCCTAACTCCTTCGCCGCAGGTTCATTCATTCCCACATAGCTAATTTCCGGGTGAGTAAAAGCCGCCGCTGGGATACTCAAATAGTCAACTTCGCGAGTGCGGCCGCAAATGTTTTCGACTGCTGCAATTCCCTGGGCAGATGCAGCGTGCGCTAACATCATTTTGCCATTAACATCGCCGATCGCCCACAAATTCGCGATCGGTTCTCCCGCTACCAAAACCTGCATCTTATCGTTAACGGGGATATAACCGCGCATGGTTTCCACGCCAAGAGTTTCTAACCCCAAATTCTTGCTCACCGGAACTCGGCCAGTCGCTACCAAACAAGCGTCAACTTCCAAAATTTCGACAACTTCCTTCGTTTTGAAATCAGCTAACTCAATAATTACCGGGGAACCGGGAATAATCTTCTTAGCCAACAAACCCACTTTTGTTTCAATATCGCGGGGTGCAATTAACACTCGTTCGGCTAATTTAGCAATATCTGGGTCAAAAGTCGGCATCAATTGATCGAGAGCTTCAATCATCGTAACTTCGCAGCCGAGGGCTGTGTAAATATCCGAAAACTCTAAACCGATATAACCGCTGCCAATAATTGCGATCCACTTCGGTAGGGATTCCAATCTGACAGCATCATCGCTGGTAAATACAGTTTTGCCGTCAATTTCTATCCCTGGAGGGACGAAAGGAATCGAACCGGGAGCGAGAATAATATCCTTGGCGGTAATAGTTTTCTCGCCTTTATCTGTTTCGACGGTAATTTTTTGAGCACTGGCAATTTTGCCCCAACCTTGGATGACATCCACGTTCAAACGTTTGAGGCTGTTGGTCAAGTCGCCGCGAAGTTTGCTAACAATAGTATTAGCGTGATTGGCGATCGCTCCGCGATCGAAATCCACGTTTCCCAACTGAATACCCAACATCTTGAGGTGGTGGGCATTCCGCAAATCCCGCACCCGCCCGGAAGCCGCCAGCAGCGCCTTAGAGGGAATGCAGCCGCGGTTGACGCAAGTTCCGCCCATATCGCCCGCTTCGATAATTGCCACTTTCAGCCCGCAGCTAACCGCGTGTATGGCCGCGCCGTGTCCGCCCACGCCAGCGCCGATAATTGCTAAATCGTAATCAAATCCCTGAGTCACCTTAAAATCTCCTAATGCCTTTGAAATCTTAGGACTCAAGCAACAAACACCGTCTCTCCGTCCTTTCGAGGTGGCGCGTTGCCATCGCAACCTTTGAACAGCGGTAATAATTGCATAAGTCCTGTGTCCTTATTCTCGACTAGACTAGGGTTAATTAGACAACGAAAGAGCCCTAACTGAGATTTTTTCAGGGTCGATGATTTTGAGCTGGGTCTACACAAAGTCTCAAATCACTCAGTAGGCGGGTGTACAGTTAAATACAGTTTGAAGGCTGACAATGCCCGCTGCGGGTTTGATATTGGGGCAGCAACTTGGGCCGCAGGCATTCCCACCGCCCGGTTAAATTCTGTCCCCCTGCTTGTTTTAGTCGGTTTTCATGTCTAATATCTGCACGCGCCGGGGCGGACAGAGTTTGTTGGCAACTTTTCGACTCTATGGAGTGGCTTATGACGGATGACGATGACCAGAAAGATTTACGCCGGGCCTCGGCTCAATCATTTTTTGAGTCCCTGGATGAATTGTTCGATTCTATAGAGTCGAACAGCAGTCAAGCTGCACAACCTAAATCTCCACCGCCTCCGGCGAAGTCTTCGAGTCAGTCTTCGAGTCCGCCGAAGATGACTAGACCTGCGAAAATTAATTTGTCGGATTTTGAAGATGCGATCGCCGATTTGGAACAGTTTATCCAGAGCAAACACCAGAAACGCCCTGAATCCAATCAATAGTGGGATGACACATTTTCAAGTATTGACTGTTGACTGTTGACTGTTGACTGTTGACTGTTGACTGTTGACTGTTGACAAGCGAAAAATTTTAGACCGAAGTTCCAGCTCCCAGATTCATCTGTGGAGTCGATTTTTAAATCTAAAATCTAAAATCTAAAATCGACTGGCTGTTAACGGTGCTTTAAGCTTAAGCTGTTTAGGTTGCAACCTACAATATATTCATATTTCGTTGAGGATTGTTTTACAAGAATCAAGCCAGATAAATTAGCTCAATTTACTATTAATAGCCTTATTTTTAGGCTTTGAGTGCTGCGGTAATTGCCTCGATCGCACTTCGATCGCGCGATCGCCGATCGCACTCAAAGGCAACTCCCATTCATCAATATCCATATCATTGCGGAACTTCACCGCAATATCAGCACCGTTAATAATCGCTCCCAACAGCCGCGGCCCGGATTTATGCGACTCGTCCTCCTCAGATTCCAGCAACTGATCTGCAGCCTCAGACAACATACTAGACAAAGTGTAACCAGGCCGCGCCACCAAAATCATACCGTCCGTGTACGGTTCCAGCGTCAGCGCGTCGTTGCACTCGCTCAATGCCGGAGAATCCACAACCACAAAATCAAAGCGGTTGCGAACATCCTCAAACAATCTCCGCATTTCGCTTGATTCTAGTACGGCGGAGGCTTGTCGCAAAAAGCCCGGACTTGGCACGACGTATAGGTTCTCTACCTCTGGAACCAAAAGGACGCACTCGCTAAAATTGCCGTAATAGTGCAAAGGTTCCACCGCCGCCAGAGGATCAGCGGCGATTTTTAAAGATTCAACGTTAGAAGGCGATCGCAAATCTGCTTCAATTAGCAAAGTCCGTTTACCCGATCGAGCCGATGCAATTGCCAAATTATAAGCACTAAAACTTTTCCCCTCCAAAGGCGCCGCCGAAGTCAGCAACACCACCTTCACAGGTTTGTTCCCGATCCGGCGCAAATTAGTACGCAACCGCTCGTAAAATTCCAAATAGGGAGAATTTGCCTCCAAGGCGAGCGGCATTATTTCATCGCCGTAGGAATCAAACACCGTCACTTCAGGCAAAACTGCCAGTATCGGCACCTCTTTTTCCACCAAAGCCGCCCGCACTTCTTCCCAACTGTAAAACTTGCCGTTGAGCATCCCCAACAAAAATATCAACCCCCCGCCCAGCAGCAATCCCACAAATCCGCCCACCGCCAGCATCACGGGCAAACCTCTCTTGTTTGACTCAACGTCATCAGTTTGCGGCCATTGGGCGATTCTCAAACTCCCCGTTGTCTCAGCTACCGCAGCCTCAGCATCTACCAAAGCCGACTGCATCTTGTCGTAGAGAGCTTTTTTGAACCCCACTTGCTGGGCTAACCGCGCTTGTTCTAACTGCTTGTTGGGGATTGTCGCGTGTTCCCGACGCAATTCTTGTTCAGTTTTCTCGATTCCTTGGAGTTGCTGTTGCACCGTATCCCGCTGCGTTTGCAAACCAATCAAAGTTTGAGCTAACTGCTGTCTGGCCGGATCTAAAGAAGAGTCTACCCGAATTCGAGCGGCACTTCTGAGCGGAGCCGCCACCCCGTTACCGCCGAGTACCTCAGATTGCCGCTGCTGCAACTGCTGCTCAAAAGCAAGTTTTTGTTTGAGCAATTCTACAATTTTCGGGTGTTCCTCCTGCAAGTCGCTGCGGAGAATTTTGAGCTGAGATTCGATCGAAAACAATTGCACTCGCAGTTGGGCAATAATTGGATCGGCAGAGAGTGCTTGAGCGACGTAAGCTTGCTCCACATTCAATCCCAAGCGATCCTGCAAACTATTAATTTGAGCTACAATTCCTCCCAACTGCACGCGGAGTTGCCGCTGCTGCTGTTGGCTGCTGGTAATCGCTAGCGGCAAAGCACCGCTCTGAGCTGCTAAAATTGAAGTTCCTTCTCGTTTTTCGTATGCTTCAAGTTTTGCTTCCGTCTCTCGGAGTTCCTGAGTTACTTTCGGCAAACGCTGGTTAATTTGGTCGATCGTTGCTCGCAGTCTAGAAGTATTAAATGTTTCGCTGTACTCCACCATTTCCTTCATCAGCGCCTTTACTACCGCTTCTGCTTTTGTACGATCGGCATTTTTGTACAATACTTGAATCAAAGCGCTGGGGTCATTATTCTTACTGGGCATCTTTACCTGCACGTCTTTTACCAGCTTGTTAGTCAAAACTTCTACTGCTTTTTTTTCTTCTTCTTGATTTACTATTGCCGCTTCTTCTTCTTCTTCTTTGTTTAATTTTTTTTCGGCTTTGATGAGTTTTTCTGCTGCTGGTTTAACCACCATTGTATCCAGCAGCATATCTTTAGTTATTTCTTGTCCTTCCTGTTGAATTTTAGTAGTAGTCGATGAAAAAATCACGTTCGGTCTGTCGTAGGCCAGCGTACCTATGGCAACGTAAACTGGCGCCGCCTTTGGCTGCAAAGCCACTACTCCCGACACTCCCACAGTCACCGCGAGAGTAGCCAGTCCCACCCACTTGTATTGGTCGAAAGCAATTAAATAACGTTTGACAACAGATAAAGTCATAAGGATTTTAGATTTTAGATTTTAGATTGCTAATTGTTAACGATAAATCATAACTAATGACTGATGACTTCTGCCAACTGCCAACTGCCAACTGCCAACTGCCAACTGCCAACTGCCAACTGACTACCTATCATTACGTGACGGGCCGAACAGATCTGTTACCCCATTTCTCAACTGCTCAAAAAACAGAATAAATCCCAAAGTATCCCGGAATGGTCGAGTAAAAGTATTGATTACATAACCAATGCGCTCTACCAAATTCCTACCAATAACAATCACATCATTATCTTCGAGCATCGGGTTCTGAGAAACATTGCCCTCCAAAGCAGCTTTAGCATCTATCGAACGGTTGATTGCTCTACCTTGCTTTTCGTCGAACCGAATCAGGGCTATTTTCCGCAAGTCAGCAAGATTAGCAGGCAAGTTGTTGAGAGCATCCAAAAACCTGCTGCCATTTTCTACGTAGAACGAAGTCAAACCACCACTAGCGTAACTCAAAACTCGAACGTAGATCCGGGGCTTAATCAGAGTAGACCGCGAAACAAGAGCTTTGTCGTAGTCTAGGTTTTTGGTACTAGCGTCCAATTGGGGGATGACAATCACATCTCCCGATGCCAAAGGAAAATCGAACAAATCGTTAGCGTTTGCTAGGGGAGTGTAGAGGTCGATTGGTTCCTCCACCGAGGAGCCGTCCATCAGCGTCCGCCGCACTCGCACCGCCCGCAAATCGGCTTTTCCCGTGACTCCCCCCGCAATCACCAAAGCAGCCGAAATTCGACCAGAACCCGCCGGAAGCGTGTAAAAACCCGGTTTGCCAACTTCTCCGGTGACAGTGATTTGGACGGGGACAGCAGCAGCAGCGAGGCTGTACCTGGATGCTAAATCTTGATCGGATTTGCGATCGGGCGTAACCTGTTTATACGGTACAACGATCGCATCTCCATCTTCCAAACGCAAATCCGGCGGAGCAATACCAGTTTGCAGCGGAGTCAAAATATCAACAACTTGCTCAGCCACAGCACCTCCCGGCAGAGTCCGCCGCACCCGCACCGCCCGCAGTTCCGCCGTCGGAGTAGTCCCAGCAGCAGCCGCCAGAGCAGCAGGAAGCTGGGGGGTTTGCAGCGGATAAAAACCCGGTCTGGCCACTTCCCCCGTCACCGTCACCACCACGGGGCGCTGAACCAGCAAAGCAGCCGAGACTTGAGGATTTTTGATAAATTGGCCAAAGCGCTCCCGGAGGCGCTGCTGTGATTCTTCGACAGTAAGATCACGCACATTTACTGTTCCGATTAGCGGCAGTACAATTACCCCTTCAGGGCTGATTGCACCCGTAAAACCTAGCTCTGGGAAGCGCTGAACTTGAACAGAAATCTGGTCTCCCGGGCCCAGGCGGTAGGGCCGATTCCGAAAAGCTGGGTTAATATCCCGGTTGAAGTTGGCTGGCGGCGGTGGCGGTACACGCAATGGCGGTGGCGCCACGAGTCGCTCGTCTCTTGGAACAACAGATTGAGCTAAAGCCGTTTCCGAAAAATTTTTGCTATTAAAACCCCAGAATACAGCAGCAAAAGATAGAGTCCAAGCAGTTGAATACAGGCCTGCCAAGGAAAAAGCGAGGCGATTTTTAATTGTGGATTTTTCCCGCTTTTTGAGAGGATTTAAAAAAGTAATATTTTGAATAATGACCTGATTTGTAAGTTTCATCTAAATATAGCGACGAGAAAAAACAATAAGATATTTTAGGGGCGAGTTGAATCCGGATATTTACCAGAAAAAATTGGTTTAAAGCCGGAACCCTTATAGGGAGAAATTAAAATCAGACTATTCATTACTCCAATCCTCTTCCTTCCAGGTAGAGGTCGCTATCAACTGTCAACTGTCAACTATCAACTATCAACTATCAACTGTCAACTATCAACTGTCAACTGTCAACTGTCAACTGTCAACTGTCAACTGAATAGGAAGCAGTTGATTTTGGCAAAACCAGCCCACGCCCTAGGCTGATTTATTTGCACCTACCTGCTTACTCAAACCGAAAAGTTTCTGTCATTAATTTAGCCTGGACATTTTCGGCAAGAGATTCCACCAATGGTTGAGCTATCTTAATGTCGCCCTGCGGTTGAATGGGAAGGATGATACTGACAGCAACCCAAGAGGCGCGGCGGTTCGATAGCCGAGCAATGCTGTCTTCCCAAAACCAGCGACTGGTTGCTGGAGAACCCCCGTTAGGCCAAGCGTACCACTGCACGACAGCAAAAGTTTGTTGGGGAGTCCAGCTTCGGAAAAACCTCGCCTCGACAGTAGGCGGTGGCTGGTCGGGTATTGGTGCTAATTTAACAGTAAACCTCAAAGTGCGATGAGAATCGGTTTGCCATCGGTGAAATCCATCGATATCTAGCCATTCCACTTGGGGCTGGTTTTTGGGGTAATTTTGAGGCAACAGCAATAAAATGGCAATTGTTTTATCCTTTTTAATTTCTTCAACTAACCATCTGTGAGTGCCAATTTGGACGTTATTCTGAACGGCTATAACCTGCCACTCAGGAATTTTTATCCCGTTTTGGCGCACACTTCTTAATTGCTTAAGGTTGGCAAGGGTTGGCGGGTTTGTCCAAGGCCATCTTCCCGTCGCGTAGCCGGGAATTGCTACTGCTCCAACTAATACCAGCAAAAACACCAGTACCATAATTTTAGATAATTGATACCACCGCAGTAGTTTCTGTGCTGAAATCATCTGTTTCATTAATTGCCAGACTGACTTGGGAAATACTTGTCCATCCCGTTGAGGAGAAGTACCAATAACCCTAGTATACAAGCAGAATATAAATCTCCGCCCCATCCGGCGTGCAGCCAAGTAAAAAGCGCCTCTCTTTGGGTTCCGTGAAAGTAAGTTAGCAAAGTATTGCGAAAAATGTTGGAAGTGATGCTAATGATGGATGTAATCACTAGAAACAAAAGACTTTTTTTGCGAGAGTTCCAAACTCCCGTCCAATCCAGCAAAATTAAGCTGACGTAAAGACTGGTAAACAGCATTTTTAAGCCTGCACAGTGTGGAGCAACTTCTACAATGCGCTCGTTTACGTACAGATAAATTGCTTCCACTCTCACGTTGATACCAATCTTAATTAATATCCAGCCTGATGTTTCAGCAATGAATTGCTGTAAGGGCAAGGCGTAGGGTTCTATGAGGTAAGGAATGTGGTTCGGCGAGGCCAGAAATACGAATAAAAGCGGCATCGCCTGCAATTGTAAGCCGGGAATTCCTTTTAAAGATAAGCAAATGCTGGCCAGCATTACGGGGAGGGATAAATTTACTAAATCGCTCAAGCGACTCAGATAAAAAAGCGTGGCTAGTACCAGCAAAAAGCCTCCCAAAGGATGCGGTGAGTTGGGCAAGCTGCGCCAGCACTTTCGGTTCATCCAAGCAATATAAGCTGCGTAGGGCAAACCAATTAGTCCGTGGCTGAAATATTCGTGTTCGAGGCTGATGCTTTTGTTGAGCCAGCCGTCGTACCAGTGTACTAGCAGGGGGGCGTACAGCAGCACTAGGAGTACCGTGATACCTTCCCCTAGGAGGTATCGCTTGAAAACAATGCGAATTTTGCGCTGGATGTGCATGGTTTGAGAAGTTTTAAGATTGCCGCGCTGGATTCGCAACGCTTTCGGGTTTTAAACTGTGAGTTAAAGATTTGTTAATTCCCCACCAAAACGCTTTGAGAACCGCACCCTACTGCTTGAAACACCTCCTGCATAAATTTTATGAACAATTAGCAATTCAACGATCGCCCGATCGCCTGTACAACCTGCTCGATCTGAGTATTGCTCAATCCGGGATACATTGGCAATGATAAAATTTGCTGGCACAGGATTTCTGCGTGGGGGAAGTCGCCCGGATTGCCTAAGTTTTGGTAGGCTGGTTGCAGGTGGCAGGGTACGGGATAGTGGATGCCTGTTTCAATCCCTTCTTGGGCGAGTTTTTGCTGGAGGGTATTGCGGTCGATCGGGCTTTTCTCAGTAATTTGGATCGCATAGATGTGATAAATGTGACCTGAACTGCTGTGATTGGCGATCGGTACAATGCCTTTGTGTTTCAGCGGCTCTAATAAAGTATTGTAATGTTGGGCGGCTAAGTTGCGATCGCGATTCCATTTTTCTAAGTAAGGTAATTTAACATTGAGTACAGCCGCTTGCAAATTGTCGAGGCGGCTGTTGGTGCCAATTTCTGTATGTAAATATTTGCTAAGAGCTCCGTAATTGCGGAAAGTACGCATGGTTTTTGCGAGCTCTGCATCGTTAGTAATTAACATCCCGCCGTCGCCAAAACAGCCGAGGTTTTTGCTGGGATAAAAGCTGAATGCTGCTGCTTTCCCAAAGGCACCCGCGCGGTATCCTTCTCTTTCGGCTAAGTGCGCTTGGGCGGCATCTTCAAATATGATTAAATCGTGCCGGTTAGCAAAATCTAAAAGCTGCGTAGGCGACACCATTTGACCGTAGAGGTGTACGGGGATAATTGCTTTAGTTTTTGAGGTTATTGCTGTTGCGGCTGCTGTCAGGTCAATCAGGGCGGTTTCCGGGTCACAATCTACCAGGATAGGTATTGCTTTGGCTTGAATGACGGCGATGATGGTGGCGATAAATGTGTTGGCGGGTACGATAATTTCGTCGCCCGGATTAATGCCGCAAGCTTGGAGTCCCAGGGCGATCGCATCTGTTCCGCAAGCCACTCCTACGCCGTATTGTACTCCAGAAGCTGCTGCAAATGCTGTTTCAAATTCGGCAAGTGCGTGGCCTAAAATAAAGTCTCCTCGCTCGATAATTTTTCCAATTTCTGCTACTATTTGGGGTTGAATTGGTTGGTGTTGCAGGGAGAGGTTGACAAATGGAACTTTGGGCGGGCGACTACTCATACACCAGAGGGAGATTAATTATTTATATTAACATTTAAGTGCGGATATTTTTTTAAAATTTTCTACCGCAGAGGGCGCAGAGAGCGCAGAGGAAAAGAGGAGAAAGCCGATCGCACTTTTTGGGAGTTGTCAATTAAATCAAGGTTTTTCGGTAATATAGAATGAGAGAATTTTGCAGCAATCGAAATCATGGAATACAAAAAACTCGGCAACAGCGATTTATCAGTATCTAAAATTTGTTTGGGTACGATGACTTACGGCCAGCAAAATACTGTGGAAGAGGCGGCCCAGCAGCTCGATTTGGCAATTTCCAAAGGAATCAACTTTATCGATACGGCCGAAATGTATCCGGTGCCTGGAAAACCGGAAACTCAGGGAAAAACAGAGGAATATATCGGGGAATGGTTGGCGAAACAGCAGCGGGATAAGGTTATTATAGCGACGAAAGTGGCGGGCAGAAGCACTCGGTTAAAGTGGATTCGGGAAGGAAAAAATCAGATCGATCGCCCAAATGTCGAAAAAGCCCTGAACGATAGCCTGAAGCGCTTGCAAACTGACTACATCGACCTCTATCAAATCCACTGGCCCGATCGCTACGTGCCGCTATTTGGCGCGCCAGATTACGATATTACTCAAGAACACGAAACTGTACCAATTTTGGAGCAGTTAGAGGTGTTTGCTGACTTGATAAAAGCTGGCAAAATCCGCTATTTGGGTTTGAGCAATGAAACGCCTTGGGGAGTTTGCGAGTTTTGCGAATTGGCACAAAAACACGGTTTGCCGAAAGTTGTTTCGATTCAAAATGCTTTTAGTTTGAGCAATCGGACTTTTCACATGAATTTGGCAGAAACTTGCCGTTTTAAAAATGTGGGATTGATGGCTTACAGTCCTTTGGCTTTTGGAATTTTAACGGGTAAATACTTGAACGGAATTCCCGAAAATTCGCGGCTGGCTTTGTTTGCTGGATTCGGTCAGCGTTACGATAAAACTAATCTGAATGATGCGGTGAAAGCGTATATTGAGATTGCGCGCAAACACGGTTTGACTCCGGCGCAGATGGCTTTGGCTTATGTGCGATCGCGCTGGTTTGTAAGTAGCACTATTATCGGTGCAACAAGTCTCGAACAGTTGGAGGAAAATCTCGGCAGTTTGGATGTGAATTTGGATCGGGAGATTGTTTCGGAAATCGATGCGGTGCACGCTAAGTATCCGAATCCGACACCGTAATCCTAATTATACCAAATCCGGGTTTATAGATGAATCGGCGGTTGAAACCGCTTCTACACACACAAAGTCCGCCTGCGCGGACTAAGAGTTTGAGGGAAAAGTTAATCCAGATTTGGTATTAGTAGGTTGGGTTGAGGTAACGAAACTTACGTTTCACTTCGCCCAACTTACCACTGGTTGGGAAAAGGTGTTTGAGTTCGATCGCGCTCAAGTATTAGATGCACTCAGAGGTTTTCTGGCTGAAGTGATGCAGCTAGCTGTAGATAAGGGTTACATCACAGCCGAGGAGAAGGATGAGTTTATTAGTCCGGCTTTTTCTGGTAATACCGATGCTGTGGTGTTGAGTAAGTAGTTGGTTTGGATGGTGTTTTGGGCGATCGCTCTGTTGCTGAGGTGTTACGAGTTGTTACAGTTTCATCCAGTCATGCAGTAAAAGTGAAATACTGCTAATTGTTAAAAGTGAGCGATATTTTTTAAAATTTTACTCTATGGAAGAAACAGTCCACGACAACTTTTTTAAAAATTTTACTGTAGTAACAGCAACTATATCTGCAGCAGATGATCTTCCTGAAAAATCCGGGATTTATGCTTTTTATCACGCTTTTGATTTTTTAGAAAATAACTTGTCTGATGGTGTAGATAATCGTTTAAGAAGTACAGTATTTAAAACGAAATTTTCGGAAAAACATAATAGAAGTAAGTTTATTGTCGATACTTGTGGAGAGTCAGTTGGTTTGTCTCAAAAAATGGTGCAATTTATCCAAGCGGTTTCTCAGCCTAAAGAACGAAGAATTTTAAAAAGTCTTCTGATCTCATGTAGCATTTTCCAACGCCCCGATTACATTGGCACAGCAAGCAACTTAAGAGATAGATTTATCCAACATTTGGATCGAGACGATGGCTTTTTATCAAGGTACGGAAACTCCAGAACCCCTGATGAATTTTTATTTGTTTGTTTACCTTGCCCAAAAAACATTTCTAGAGAGTTAGAAAGTCTGTTAATTCAACTATGTCAACCTAAGTTTAATACACAGAGAAGTTAGAAAATGGAATTAGATAATCAGTCTCCAGAGACGATAGAATATAAGGCAATCAGTGGTAAGTTTGGTGAAGTTAGGTACTTCATAACAACTCTAGATCAAAGTGATGCCGTTGAAAATATTAGATTTGCTGATGAAATTCAAGGCAGTTGGAGCTTTTCTGAAAGAGTTCAGAGAAAACTAGATGAAAACAGAGCGAATACAGAAATATTTTCTTATCTAGCACAGGGTGGAATTCGCTTTTTTAATTCAATTGTAGTTGTACTTTTGCCCAACTCGAATAACCAAAGAGAGTTTTGGGACTTTTCTGAAGTTAGTAGTCAGGGAAAAACAGTTGAAAAATGGGTCAATTTAAAGCTATATAAAAACGTAGCTAGAATTGTAATTGATGGTCAACATAGACTTCTTTCATTAAAGAGATACTGGAACGCCTATACTAAAAAAGAGCCTTTAAGTCCTCAACAAATAAATGAGAATTTTAAGTGCGACGAAACTTTTGACATACCAGTTGTTTATCTAGTATTTGGTAATCTTGGTAGAGTTGGTCATGCAGACTTAAGCGAAACAGTAAGAGATGAAATAATCAAAGCAACTCGCAATATTTTTACAGTGATCAACAAGACTGCAAAATCAATCGATAAACAAACTCAATTATTGCTGGATGACAGTAAAATATCAGCATTGATTCCTAGAAAACTTTTAGAGGAAGAAGTGCTTGAAGATAAATTTGTTAAATGGTCTTCCAAATCAAGAAATTTGACCCAATCAGAACCCTATCTAACAACTCTAGATTTGGTTAGCCAATGTACTATTGAACTATTGAAAGATTATCAGAAGCAAGCTTTAAAGAAATCATTCAATTCACCAACTGAGCGTAATATAGCTCTGGAAAATTATTACGAATCTCATCCTAAACTTCCTGAGATAAGTACAAAAGCATTGCTTAAGTGGTTTTTCACTGAACTTCAGCCATTCAAGGATTGGGTATCACAGATTAACTACGTTGGTATCAATATTCCTACTCAACCGGAGCAATCTAGATTAAGTGCCAGCCAAAAAGCAACTATAAAAGACTTACGAGATTCTAACGTTTTGTATACTATATTAGGGCAAAAAATTCTGTTTTCCGCTGTTTCAAGGTTCCTAATGAAGATAAGAATAGAGTACCGTATTCCTGCGATTCTTGATGCGATATCGCTTAGTGTTACTAAAATGGATAAAGAGGGATTTTTTAACAGAAATGCCCCCCATTGGTCTAGTGTTCTAGTGCGACCAAATGAAAAACTAACCATGATCACTACAGGATCTGGGACTGATAAATGTATAGACCTGATCAGAATGATATTGCTAGATTCCTCTGAGGGCGTGAGAGACTTGATAAAACGTACTAGAGATGATGTCAGCAGCGAGGTTAACTGGAATGAATCTTTGATTTCCGTTTGGAGAAAAGATTTTCATGTGATATTACCTGAAGTTGAATTTATTGATGAGCAGATAGAGAAATCTTCTGAATCAGATGATTCTTTTGCTGAAGTTCGAGATTCGCTTGACTCTTTTGAGGAAGATGAAGAAGAATCTGATGAAATTGAAGATGATGAGGATATTTTCAAAGAAACGGAAGAAGTAAAAGATTAAGCTATCAACTTGACGAGGTGTTCAAATATAGCGATGTAACAAAACTTTTTTCGACAATTGCCGAAGAAGCCGGATCTGCCGGATGTCCGCGCAAAATTTACGGCATTACCTCCTCTGGGCACGATCGCGAATATGCAGCAGATAGACTAGAAATATCATAGAAAGCGCGATCGCCCTTTCCATCCAAAAAATAGGACAATGGTAAAGGGCGATCGCACTTCACCCTAAAATCTTTCTCAACTAAACCCATGAGCACAATTCGCTTACAACTAGCCGAATACTTGAAATGTCGAGGTTTCACCCCCGAAAACTTAGTCGAAGCTGTCGGCGAAACACTCAATCCTGAAACCGTATACCAACTGATCGAAAAAGCCGAAAAGCTCAACCATTTAGACTTATCCGTCCTCGCCGCTATTATAGATGGCTTGAGCAAACTCAATGGTTTTCCAGTTGGCATCCCAGAAGTGCTAATATTTTTTCCTGACATTTCCGAGGAAGCATTGGCAAAATCGCCTTGGCGTCAACTTTACCTCGTCGATAATGAAATTCCCCCCTATGATTGGGGAGATGTAGACCCGATGAAACTTGGTCAACCCGTGCGCTATATACCGGGAGTAGGTGCTGTTATTCTTGAAGACGAAAGGGTATAGCAATAAGCGTGGCTAATAGATTCACCATCCGCGATATTTTACTGGTTGATTTCCCTCCTCAAACGCCTGCACTGCACGAACAGCAAGGAATACGCCCTGCAGTAGTAGTGGGGAGGCCAAGCAACACAGGTACGATCCGTTTTGAGCTTGTGATTGTTGTGCCGATTACCAGACAATCAGGAGATTGGACTGCACAAAATCCAATTTTATACCCAAGTCTTCAGGCTGGAGTGGGAAATCTAACCGCCGACTCGATAGTATTGCTGGATCAAGTACGCGCTGTAGATATTCGGCGAGTATTGCGGTATCTTGGCAGTTTAACCGCAGAAGAGTATCAGCCGATCGCAAATGGAATAAAAGCTATGTTTGGCTTTTAAATTATTCCTCCATTATCTAAACGTTTATCGCGCAAATGCTTAATGCGATTCCCTACGGGATAGATTCGCACGCGCGTACTTTTTGCTTTTTTTCCTGCAAAAACTCGGCAAAATCGCATACTTCAGCCACTAAATCTTCAGATAAATTATCCAAAATAGACTGTAAACGCTCTCGAACTCCCATCATTTCGCTAGCAGATTTTACTAATTGCAACTGATGCGGATAAACTGTTTCAACACCTATCGTTTCCATAAATGATTCTGGCTCATCCTGAGTTGCGGCAACAAAATCTCCGCCAACTTCTGCTTTCACCCAGCCGCCAAATAATTCGACTAAATAAGCTTCACCGTTCTTGAATACCTCAACAATCGCCCCCGCTGTTTCTGGGGGTGCAACTCCGCCATCTGCGAGAGCGATTTCTTCGGTTAAATTAACTGCATCAAATAACTGAAATTTGCTCATTGCTGTCCAATCTTTAACCCGCGAAGGCGGGTTTTGTTCGTGTAGACGCGGTTTCAACCGCCGGGTTTAATGTCCCAATAGCTTATCCCGCAAATGCTTGATACGATCGCGCAATTTACCCGCCTCCTCAAACTCCAACTTCTTAGCCGCCGCCTTCATCTGCGCTTCCAACCGCCCGATTAACTGAGGAATCTCATCCAAAGATAACTCATCAACCCGTTCGTAAACCTCCTCCAACTGCTGAGAATTCAGCTTGCGCGACACATCCAGAAACGCCAAAATCGCGTTAGTCGATCGCTTTTTCGCGATCGGCTGAGGCGTAATCCCGTGCATCTTATTGTACGCTAGCTGAATCCCCCGGCGCCGATCCGTTTCGTCGATCGCCTTAACCATGCTGTCAGTCAACTTATCCGCATACAAAATCGCCTGTCCCCGAATGTGGCGCGCCGCCCTTCCAATCGTTTGAATCAACGAACGTCCCGATCGCAAAAACCCCTCTTTATCCGCATCCAAAATCACCACCAGCGACACTTCCGGCAAATCCAAACCTTCCCGCAGCAAGTTCACACCAATCAACACATCAAACTTGCCATCCTGCAAATCTTGGATAATTTCGATGCGTTGAATCGACTGGATTTCCGAGTGCAAATACCGGACTCTAATCGCCCTTTCCTGCAAATATTCGGTTAAATCTTCCGCCATTCGCTTCGTTAAAGTTGTCACCAAAACCCGCTCATTCAGGCTGACTCTCTGATTGATTTCCCCCAACAAATCGTCAATTTGTCCTTCCGTCGGACGCACGAAAATCGTCGGATCGACTACTCCCGTCGGACGGATTACCTGTTCGGCAACTCTTCCTTCAGAAATCTCGATTTCCCAATCTCCAGGCGTAGCAGAAACAAAAATGCACTGATTCTCCTTTGCCCAAAATTCCTCTGCTTTTAAAGGGCGGTTGTCTGCCGCGCTGGGCAATCGGAAACCATGTTCGATCAATACTTTTTTGCGCGCTTGGTCGCCGTTGTACATCCCCCGAATTTGCGGGACTGTAACGTGGGATTCATCTATCACCAACATCCAATCTTTGGGAAAATAATCAATCAAACATTCTGGCGGTTCTCCCGCATTTCTGCCTGCTAAATGCCGCGAATAATTCTCAACTCCGTTGCAGTATCCTACCTCGCGCAGCATTTCCAAATCGTAGCGGGTGCGCTGTTCTATTCGCTGAGCTTCTAAGAGTTTTCCATTTTTTTCAAATTCTGCCAGTCTGTCTTCTAATTCGAGTTCTATTCCTTGACAAGCAGCTTCTAATTTATCATCAGCAGTCACAAAGTGGCGGGCTGGATAAATATTTAAAGCGGTTGTACTTGCCAGGATTTTACCAGTTACGGGGTCAACATAGCGAATGGCATCGATTTCGTCGCCGAAGAATTCGACGCGAATAATTCTATCTTCGTAGGCGGGGCCGATTTCTACAACGTCGCCTTTGACGCGAAATTTGCCTCTGCCTAAATCGATGTCGTTGCGGCTGTATTGGACATTGACTAAATCTCGCAAAACTTGCCGCTGGTTGACTTCCATTCCTACTTGCAAAGGGATAGCAGCTTTCAGGTATTCTGCGGGCATTCCCAAACCGTAGATGCAGCTAATTGATGCTACGACAATTACGTCGCGGCGTTCAAATAGCGATCGCGTGGCGGAGTGTCGCAGCATATCGATTTCATCGTTAATTGCTGCGGTTTTTTCGATGAATGTATCGGTGACGGCGATGTATGCTTCAGGTTGGTAGTAGTCGTAATAACTGACAAAGTATTCGACTGCATTGTTAGGAAAAAAATTGCGAAGTTCATTGCACAGTTGAGCTGCCAAGGTTTTGTTGTGTGCTAGAACTAAGGTGGGTCTGCCGATTTTTTCAATAACCGAGGCAATGGAGAAGGTTTTGCCGGTACCTGTCGCGCCGAGTAAGGTTTGAAATCGATCGCCCGCTTGGATGCCTTTGACGAGTTGCTCGATCGCTAGCGGTTGGTCGCCTGTGGGCTGGAAGGGCGCTTGCAATTGAAAAGATCCTGCCGCAGTTACCATAGGAAAATGTAGCTATTACCAATAAATCTTAACAAAAATGCAGAGATTCTGCAATTTCTTTAAGAAAATAGTTAGACTTTGTAATATTATTTTAATCATCGGCCGAAATAGAAAGCAAAAAGCCCAGAAAGCGGTTGTCCGAACCCAGCAATCAACAGCAATAAACGAGGAAAAGAATTATGGATACGAGGAGCACAGGTACAGGCAAAGGCAAAGCGATCGCCCGCCGCGGCAAAGCAAGTTCCAAAAGCCAAGCGACAGAACCCACGGATGCCAAAGCAACAGGAATTCAACTTTATCGGCCTCAACTCATGCATGACAACCGCCCCGTCGGCCCTGACGATTTTACCATCAGCGAGACCGTCTCGATCTCGGGGAATCGCCCGATCGGCACTAGCACCCTGCACCTCAGCGAAACCTACGGCATTGTAGGCAATCGCCCCGTGGAAGCCAGCGACTTGGAAGTGGTTGGTACAATCGGGAGGCGCCCGATCGGCTCCAGCGCCATGCAAGTCAGCGAAATGTTCAGTATGTCCGGTGCCCGCCCAATTGGTATCAGCACTCTGCACATTGACGAAGTTTACTCCACAATGGGAGGAAACCGCCCTATTGCTTCAAACGAAATTGACGATAGCTCGGCATTAATGGGCTTTTTAGATTAATTAGTCAGTTGTTATTTGTTAAGCTGTTGCGGCATTTAAATTGTCTGTCAAAAAACAATCAAACAATTAGTAGGGTGTCCCGCCCGCCTAGAATATGCAATTTAAATGCGCGACAGCTTAGTAGTTAGTTGTTAATTTTTAGTTGTTATCGGCTACCGATAACTAATAACTAATAACCACTGCCAACAGTCAACAGTCAACAGTCAACAGTCAACAGCCAACAGTCAACAGTCAACTAGCTACTTCTCGATACCCTGATATTTACTCAACAAAGCAGCAAAGCGCTTGTAATCCACAGGCTTCCTCACATACTCCGCCGCTCCCAATTCCAAACCCTGATTTTGGTCGTCCAAAAAAGTTATCATAATCACTGGAATATCAACCAAATCTTGATCGGCTTTCAACTCCGACAGCACCGCCCAGCCGTCCATACTTGGCATCATCACGTCCAGAATAATCGCGTCGGGCAGCAACTCCTTAGCCAACAGAAGCCCCCCTTGACCGCTAGCCGACGATCGCACCAGAAATCCCTGTTTCGACAAGCAGCGGGTCATCAAATCCCGCGCGTCTGGATCGTCGTCAATCACCAGCACAGTAGCAGCATCCGGCAGATCCAGCGGTTGCGATCGCACTGCTCTTTGCTTCGCTTCAGTCGCCGCTACACTCGTTTCTAAATCGTCGGAAGACTTCGGCATTTCTGCGATTTCTCGATCTTCCTGCGCTTCTTTCGGGCTTTTTACCGCAACCGGCAACCGGATCGTAAAAGTAGAACCGCAATCAAACTCGCTCTCAACCGTAATGTCACCGCCCATCATCTGGCAAAACCTCCGGCTAATTGTCAGCCCCAAACCGGTGCCACCGTACCTGCGAGTAGTAGAATCATCGGCTTGGGAGAAAGCCCCGAACAGCCTCGACAACTGATCGTCAGTCAGCCCGATGCCAGTATCGGTGACTTGAAACACGATCGCAGAATTTTGACACCCAGAGTTCACGATAGAAAGTCCTTCAGAATTGTCAGGAGGCAAAACTTCCGATTCTTCTTCCTTCCAAACATTAATCGTAATTTTCCCTCGATCGGTAAACTTAGCAGCATTACTCGTCAAATTCAACAGCGCTTGTCGCAACTTCGAGGAATCAGAATATATCGTGCCAATATCGCGATCGCAATTGACGATCAAAGTGTTGCCATTTTTCCCTACCAGTGGTTGAACCGTAGTCACAACCTGCTCGATCAACTTCCACACATCGAAAGTTTCCAGAAAAAGAGTCATCTTTCCTGCTTCAATTTTAGAAATATCAAGGATATCGCTAATAATATTTAGCAACTGTTTGCCTGCAAGATTGATGCTTGCCAAATCCATCACAAACTCTTCTTCGCCTAGTTCGATCGCCTCTTCTTGCAGCAGCTCGCTGTAGCCAATAATCGCATTCAAGGGCGTCCGCAACTCGTGAGTCATATTTGCTAAAAATGTGCTTTTCGCCCGGTTGGCAGCTTCCGCAGCGTTCTTAGCAACTTCCAATTCGCGCGATCGTTCCTCGAGCTGCCGCTGCCGCACTTCCAAACCGTTGAGCAAACTGCTAATTTGCTGAGCCATTGTATTGAGAGTAGAAGATAGCACCCCGATCGCGTCATTAGAAACAATAGGCGATCGAGCCGTCAAATCACCGCTCGCCATCAGTTCAGCAGTTTGCCGCAGCAAGCCGAGATTCCGAATAATTGCCGACACCGACACCAAACCGACTATCCCCGCGATCGAACTCAAAACCAAAGCCCCCAGCAGCCAGTGCTGAGTGCGGCTCACCAAAGCCAGAGTTTGCTGCACCAGCACCACCATTGCTGCCTCTGGAACCCCCGCCGCCGGAGCTGACGCAGCGTCTATTGTCAGCAAATAGTTCTTCATCTCCACAGAACCCATCCACCCGACTCCCACCGCCATCCAAGTTATCAGTACCAAGATGACAAACAGCCCGATCAAAGAAGCCCGAGTTCCCAAAGAAATCTGCCTCGGAGTAAGTGCCGCCGCCCAAGGATAGCCCTTGAGAAAAGGATCTGGCGGAACCGGTACGCCCGAATTCCAAATCTCTTCAATTTGACCGTCCAACCTCACCTTACCAATCCGCACAGTTTTCCAGGTATGCTGTGTTTGGGCATCTATTTTTACCTTGCCCGAGGGCGCTGCAAACTCAATATTTTTAGCAGCCGCCCTGACTTTAACCACATCTATCGAACCAGCTTTTTCTACTGCTTGCTTCCACAGGTAAACACCCAAATAAGCAGCTTCGATCGGGTCATCCGTGACTCGATTTTCCCCGTATCGGGCTTTATAAGCCTTGACAAATTTACGATTTTCCGGTGTATCCACCGTTTGAAAATAGTTCCATACCACCAAATGTCCAGCAATATTGGACGGCCCGATCGCCCGCACTTCCTCTTCTGCTATACTGACCGACATCACCTGCAAATCATCGGGTTTCACGCCAGCTTCCCGCAACTTTTGGAAAAAAGCCACATTGCTGTCCCCGTTGAGAGTGTTGACAATAGCATCCGGTTTCACTGCTAAGATATGTGCGATCGCCTCGCCCACTTCCTTAGAACCGAGTGGCAGATACACTTCCCCCGCTAACTCTCCCCCCTGTGCCGCCAGTTGAGCTTTCACAATCCGATTTGCCGTGCGGGGAAAGATATAATCCGAACCCAACAGGAAAATTTTCCGCTTCCCCTGTGCCAGCAAGTAATTCACCCCAGGCACAATCTGTTGGTTCGGGGCAGCACCAGTGTAGAAAATATTCGGACACTGTTCTAGCCCTTCATACTGCACCGGATAGAACAGCAACCCTTTGCCCTGGTCGAAAGCCGGCTGTACAGCTTTGCGGCTCGCCGAAGTCCAACAGCCAAATACCACCGCCACCTGCGCTTCTAAGAGCAATTGCTTAGCTTTTTGAGCAAAAGTCTGCAAATCGCTGGCTCCATCTTCTATAACCGCTTCCAAGGGGCGTCCGAGCACCCCTCCCGCCGCATTAATTTCCTCAACAGCCAACAGCGTCGCATCTTTAACAGAAATTTCGCTGATGGACATCGTGCCCGTCAGCGAATGCAACACGCCTATTTTGATCGGCTCACGAGTCGAGCCGGCTGCTTCGAGGGGGTTACTGCTCCTTGCTCCCATAGGGTTTTAGATAATTTTTACCGAAAAATGGGGTTTAAAGCTCCGCACTTAAGTGCGGCTTTTATCTAGGACTTTCCTTGATAAAAAGTGCTGAGATTTGATATAATCATACCATGATAGTAAGAAAAGCAAAGCTGAAAAACAAAACGATAGAGCAATACGAGAGATTAATACTGTGCACTTGATGAAGCCATCCGAACAGGCGAGTTCATTAGAAAAAAAAGCTTTAACAGTTGACAGTTGACAGTTGACTTCGGAGTGCGAAGTTTTTAGGCAGGGGATTTCAGCCCCTGCCTAAAAACAATCCACCTAAAAATGGGGGCTGAAATCCCCTGTGCTTTGGTCAGATTTTGGATGGACAACGCAGATGTTAGCAAGACCATCTTGTACGCACTCTGCAAAGATATGCCTGCATAGTTCGCTTTCGCGAAAAAGCTCAATTCAGCCGCCCGTCAAGCCAGTGCGGAACGCGCTTGGGCTTCTATATCTAGCTTCTATAGCCGCTGTAAAAAAGGCGAGAAAAGGAAGGGTTATCCCAAATGCAAAAAGCACTGTCGCTCTGTAGAAGACATCTCCTAAAACAATCAAAGCCTCTGTGTAGTTAAGCTCTAGGACGTAAATGTAATCATCCTAAATTAGCTAGTGTGTACGATAAAACCAGACTTTGAGATATGTATTGTTGATAATTGTACCAAAATATTGAGTTAGCTGTATTAATTTCAATCTGACGCTTTCACCGCTTTTTCTAATGGTAGTAGCGCTCCAATTCGCAACTTTACTCTTCCACAAATCGTTAAAATTACTGGCTCATATTTTTGGGGATTTAATCTAAATCTTTCTTGGAAAACTTGAAATCTCTTGACAGTTATAATTCCATGTTCGACAAAAAATTGGCGACCCAAAAACGCTTTGTTTTGTTATTTTTGTTCAGTTGTTAATTCTGATTTTATGTTTTTTTTAAATGGGAGTTGTTATTAAATCTTCTCCAACGTAAGCTTGATCTCCCTTAAATCTTTGTTGAGGGTCAAACTCTGAGCGATATTCCCGAAATAAGGTTATATCCCTTTTAGGTTCAGGTTCCCCTGCCACAACATAAACTATATCTCTATCATCTGGCATGAAAATTATTTAACTTTTAAATGTAAGTTTTTGCGGCATTTAAATTGTCTGTTAAAAAACAATCAAACTCTTGTGGGGTGGGCGTCCCGCGCGCCTAAAATATACAATTTAAATGCACGACAGCTTAGGATTACTCTTCTTGCCTGAAAAGTATTTTTCTTGTTCATCACGAGTTCCAGGTCTTTCTCTGACTTGTTCGTAGGTATCTACTATTAATTAATATTCTGTGAATATTTCCTTAACTATTGCATGGTCAGCAGCGTTTTTTTACTTGTTCCAGCAAGCTAGATGGTAGCAATTCTCGCAGGCGCCCAAACCAATAGTTAAATGTATCATTAGCTGTAGACTCACTTACTCCAAACTGGATGCCCCGAAGTTGAAATGTTTTCCTCCGCCTAAGATAGAACCAAGTTAAAATTATTTATTCGGGAATAGATAGTTTTGGTTTTCGACCGACTCCACCAGCAATAATTCTCACTTTCTTGGATTCTAGTAAAGCTGGTTTTTCATGATGTAATCGTTCGGCATTTGGGAGCAATTGTTGTAACTGTTCATACACCAGACCAATTAATCGCTGTGTTTCTTTATGATTCTCTTCAATATGATTCAGGATGTCGCTCATGTTTCTGTGTAAACAAATGTCTTTTATGTTCTTTTACTACATAATGTTACTATTTTGGAGAGGGCTTCTGTTAGTGATTGGTAAATCTCTAACTAAATGCGTTTTATTTTGATGAATACGGCGGCTTGTTTGTCCACGTCGTGGGCAAATTTGTGTTTTATTTTTGACGATAAAGGCTCAAATAATTGTTGCTTCTGTCTCTAAGCTATCCTCGACGATTACATTAGGTATATTCAGTATTTTTGTCATTAATTTTTTCATATTAAACTTAAATGCTCGCTGTCTTCATAACATTTTAGCATATAGCAATCCTAAATCATTTGTGTAATTCTTGTAGGGGCAAACCCCCCGTGGTTGCCCCCATGAGGCCGGGGTAGGCACTCTTAGCACTACCCCTACATCTTTTTACGACTCCTTCCTGCAAGGATTGCTATACTAAGTACGGAAAAACCATTAATTGCTTGAATTGCTGCTACAAACTAACAGCAATCAATATTTCTTTACAATGTTCGGACTCTGGACTTCACAAACGATCGTCAAAAATTGATGGTTTTTGAATCCTGAATGTAAACTTTTGCGTAGATATACGTATACCGGGGAGAACATTGGCCTCCTCAGCTTCACAGAATCTTCATAATTATCCCGTAATAATACGGTAAATTTATAAAGAGTACGTAAAGATTGCCCTTAAAGGTAGCCAAAACCACGATTCTGTAAGTTAAACTGGGAGCCAGCCCAACCACACTTACGTAATGACCACACAATCCTGAAAAAACGCAATTTTATATATCCTAAAGGCGTTGAAGGGATGTCATAACCAAGGGGTGTTAGTCGGACATATCGACAAACAGTTTTTAAGCCAACTAAATTGCAACTCAACCAATAAAAATTGCTCATAACCGGGTTAGTTGTAATTCAAAAAACATTGAAACATTTTTTTTACAGGGTAAGTTATGAAAAAAAAAGTAGGGGTTAAAAATCACATTTTTAAAACCAGAGAAGCCTTGGAAAATTTCCCGGCTATTCAGAAAATCTTTGAGAAAATCGGTGGCGAACAGACATTAGTTGCCCAATTAAATACAGCCTGTGAAATTTGCGAGTTTCAGCTAGGAGATCAAATCACTCAATATCAAACATCAGATAGCAACAATTTCGTTGAAAAGGAACACAGCGATCGCAATTTTTATTTAGTTTGCGAGGGAAGAGTCAGGCTGCTAGCGGTAGAAGCGTCTCACCAGCAGGAGATTTCGGCGGTGGTACTGGAAGTCGGAGCAATATTTGGGACAGATGACCGATTTATTGACAGCGGACTGGCTTACAGGGCAATTGCGGCCGGCACTTGCCAAATCGGTCGAATTGCGGACACCACAATGCAGCTTATTTTAGAGGAATTCCCGCAACTGCAACAGCACTTGCAGCAAGAATTTCAAGAGCGACAGCGGTTAATATTTTTCAAGACACAAACAGATTTGCGCTCGCTCGCTCCCCACCAACAACAGCTTCTGTGGCCGCACTTACTTCCTTACATAGAAGAAAGCCGAATTCCTGCCGGAGTTTCCCTCGCTGATCACTGCCAAAACTCCAACAATCATTTTTGGCTCCGCAGCGGTCAAGTTCAAGGTCAAGCACCGCCGATTATCGGCAGTAACTGGGAACATTCAGACGTAAAGAGCGACTGGATAGCGGTAACAGATCTGCTAATTTACCAGCTTAGCAGCGAACAGTGGGAAATCGCCAAATCCACAATTAGTTCCGAAAGCAATTCCCGTCCTAAAATCATCCGCAAACCTCCAATTTTAAGCTTAGTAACGCCGCCCAAAGATGCCATATCTACCTCACAAACCGAGCCATCAAAATTAACCGCAGTTGCTCAGAAAAAGCCCGCAACCGGAATCTTCAGCTTTCCCAAACCCAAGCGGCGCCGCTGGTTGAGCAGCAGACACCCATTCATTCAACAACAGAGCACAGCAGATTGTGGAGCTACTTGCTTAGCCATGATTAGCGAATATTGGGGTAAAAAATTCAGCCTAAATTACTTGCGCGAATTGGCAGAAATCGGCCGCAGCGGCGCGTCGCTCAAGAGTCTGGCCAAAGCAGCCGAAAGGATGGGATTTCAAACCCGTCCCGTGCGAGCTTCTTTAACTCCGCTGCGAAATCAAAATCCCTGGATTGCTCACTGGCAAGGCAATCACTACGTGGCAGTTTACCGCTTTAAAAATCAACAGGTTTTAGTGGCAGATCCGGCTGCGGGGAAGCGGTGGATGAGCATTAAAAGTTTTACCGAAAATTGGACGGGGTACGCTCTAATTTTAGACCCGACAGCGGAACTATACCGCAATCACACTGCCGAACATCAAGGCATCAAAGTTAAAGATTTTGTTGGCATAGTCTGGCCCTACCGGGGTGCGATCGCCCAAATTCTGCTTCTCTCCTTGTTGCTCCAATTATTTGGTTTAGTTACTCCCCTATTTACCCAAGTAATTCTCGATCAAGTGGTTGTCAGCAAAAGCGTAGTAACTCTGCACGTTTTTGCGATCGGACTGCTGCTGTTTAGTGTTTGGCGAACGCTGTTGGGTGCAACAAGACAGTATTTGCTGGATTATTTGTCGAACCGCATTGACCTGACTTTAATTAGCGGCTTTATCAGTCACACTCTCAGTTTGCCGATTAAGTTTTTTGAATCTCGTCAGGTGGGCGATATCTTGACGCGGGTTCAGGAAAATCAAAAAATTCAGGCATTTTTGACTCGCCAAGCTATTACGGCTTGGTTGGATGCTTTGATGGCTGTGGTTTACATCGGGCTGATGGTTTACTATAACTGGCGTCTGGCGTTGTTGGTGCTGGCGTTGATTCCGCCGATCGTGATTTTGACTTTAGTCGCAACTCCATTTCTGCGAAAAGTGTCGCGGGAGGTTTTTACCGAAAGTGCTAAGCAAAATTCATCTTTGGTGGAAATGATTACTGGGGTGGCGACGGTTAAGGCAACTGCTGCTGAGCGAGAAATGCGCTGGCGCTGGGAAGACCAATTAACTTGCATGGTTAATGCTAAATTTCGCGGGCAGAAGTTGGCGAATTCTTTGCAGGTGATCGGGGGTGGGATTAATACTTTGGGGAGTACGGCTTTGCTGTGGTACGGGGCAATGCTGGTGATTCAAGACGAGTTGACGATCGGTCAATTTGTCGCTTTTAATATGATGATTGGGAGCGTGATTTCTCCTGTGCTGTCTGTAGTGGGACTTTGGGACGAGTTTCAAGAAGTGCTCGTTTCGATCGAGCGTTTGGATGATGTATTCTCTGCCCAACCTGAAGAAAGCCCTTACAAGCCAATGCTGGTGCTGCCTCGCATTCAGGGAAACGTCAAGTTTGACAATGTTTCTTTCCGCTATTCTCAGGATGAGGAACGCAATACGCTGCAAAATCTTTCCTTTGAGGTGCAAGCTGGAGAAACTGTGGCAATTGTCGGCCGCAGCGGTTCCGGTAAGAGCACTTTGGTAAAGCTGCTGCAAGGTTTCTATTATCCAGAAAAGGGGCGGCTAACAATTGACGGCCACGATATTCGGCACATTTCTTTGCAGTCGCTGCGAGTTCAGTTGGGTGTTGTTCCTCAAGATTGTTTCTTGTTTTCGGGAACGATTTTGGAAAATATTACGCTGTATAAAAACGGCAACGATGCTACTTCTGCAAGCTTGGAAGAGGCGATAGAAGTGGCGAAGCTAGCAGAAGCTCATGCTTTTATTCAAGATATGCCGCTGGGTTATCAAACTCCTGTGGGGGAAAGGGGAACGAGTTTGTCTGGGGGCCAGCGGCAGCGAATTGCGATCGCCCGCGCTCTTTTGGGCGATCCCCGAATTTTGGTTTTGGACGAAGCAACTTCTTCGCTGGATACCGAATCTGAGCGCAGGTTTCAGCAAAATCTCGCCCGCATTAGTCGCGATCGCACTGCGTTTATTATCGCTCATCGTTTGTCTACGGTGCGTAATGCCGATCGCATTTTGGTTCTAGAGAAAGGCATTTTAGCCGAACAAGGCAACCATGACGAATTGATGGCTGAACGCGGACTTTACTATCACCTCGCTCAGCAACAACTCGATATTTAAAGTCAGTTGACAGTTGACAGTTGACAGTTGACAGTTGACAGTTGTCATTAGTGCTGTCCCCCTCGCGAACATTAGTCATTAGTCATTAGTCATTCGCAACCAACACAAGACTAAAGATAATTTCCAATTTCCAATTGCCAATTCCCAATTGCCGATTCCCAATTACCAATTACCAATTGCCAATTGCCAATTTCTAATTACTAATTTGGAGTAAATACCATGCTTTCAGAAGATGACAAAGAATTATGTGCGGCTCCTGATGAGATAGCTGAAGTCTATGGGGGCGTAGCTTCAAGGCAAGAAAACGAAGCCCGAAAAAAAGACCGCTCTTTAGAAGTAGTCGAATCTCAAAATCGCTCTTTTCAAACTGATGACGGTATCAATATTGCCAAGTTCCGGCAGCCTGATGCTAATAATTGGTCTACTTCTTTGCACTCGGTACTCGACCAGCCACCAGTATCTTTCCCGCAGCGGTTGATATTAGGAGGAATGGTTTTTTCCGTAGCTTTTGGAGCGTGGGCAACTTTGGGGAAAATTGACGAGGTTGGTCATGCTCAGGGCAAATTAGTTCCCAAAGGCGCTGTTTACAAAATTCACCCGACGGATACGGGAAAAATTATTAACCTCGCTATCAAAGAAGGTCAAAAAATCAAAGCTGGACAATTATTGGCCGAATTAGACCCGTCGAATGCCCAGAGCGAGGTGGAGCGTCTTGATAAAATTCTGGACGCTGATCGAATTCAATTGGTACAAGAGGTGAGTTCGATCGAGAGAACTCGACTGGAAGTTGAAGCGAGCGAAGCTATTGCTGCTGCAGACCAGCGGGGGGCTGAAGCTGCGATCGCCCGTGCTCGCGCTTCAGCCGCCACCACGCAGTCTCAAATCGAGCAATTGCAAGCAGATTTAGTGTCTCAGCAAGCGCGGCAACAACAGCTCAAACCTCTGGAAAAGAATGTGCAAGACTTGCTATCGCAACTGAAAACAGATATTAACTCCCAGCAAGGGCGGCGCGATCAGGTGAAACCATTGCAACGCAAGACTCAAGAATTGCTCGCCCAATTGCAAGCAAAAGTGACTGCTCACAAAGAGCGGATCGCGCGTCTCAAACCTTTGGTAGATGAAGGAGCACTGTCAAAAGACGTATTGTTTCAAGCTGAGGAAGCTCTACGAGAAAGCGAAAATGCGGTGATTAGAAGCCAGTTGGGGGAGACAACTCAGGCTGACGATCGAGTATTTGAAGTCGAGCAAACCGTTCGCGACAGGCAAAGTGCTGCTATCAGGAGTCAACTGTCTGATGCAACTGGGGTTAAGGAAAGGCTGTTTGAAGTCGAGCAAAGTTTGCGCGATCGAACTAGCGCCATTTCTAGAACCCAAGGTGAATTAGCCCAACAACTCGCAGAAGTCGATCGACTGCAAGCCGAAGCCGCCAGCAAACAAGCCGCAGCGCGCCAAACGCAGTTAGAAAAAGAGCAAAAAATTCAGCAGTTGGAAATGCAATTAAATCAAGTCAAATCCAAAATTGCCGAAACCCAAACCCTGCTCGCTCAAGCAAAAAATCAGCTCAAACAAAGATTTCTTTACGCACCCGTCAGCGGAGTGATTTCCGCGCTCAACATTCACAACACCGGCGAAGTAGTTCAACCGGGTCAAACTATTGCAGAAATGACTCCGGATCACGCTCCGCTAGTGCTGGAAGTCAGTTTGCCAAACCGAGAAGCGGGATTTGTCAAAGCTGGAATGCCGGTGCAAGTCAAATTCGATGCTTTTCCTTATCAAAATTACGGCGTGATTCCGGGAAAAGTTTTATCTATTTCGCCGGATGCCAAAACAGACGAGCGATTGGGTGTTTTTTACCGGGTGGAAGTGAGTATCGATCGAGACTCAGTGAAAGCCAAAAATCAAACCTGGAAACTCAAAGCTGGCCAAACAGCTACTGCGGAAATTGTCATTCGCCAGCGCAGCATAGCCGACATTTTGCTTGACCCTCTCAAGCAGCTACAAAAGGGCGGCATGAGTTTGTAGAACGTTAGTTAAGTGGTTGTTGTCCTTTGTCACTCTCTATACACAAAACAGGATAAAACAATGAATTCCCAATTTCACCATTCTGCCAATCCTTCTCAAATTGGAATCAAACCAGAACAATTGGATGAGATAATTTCAGCCATCCTGGCAGGAAAGTATTCTTGGGCTTGTTTTTTACTTTTGCGGTGCACGGGTTACAATCCTCTGGACTATATCCCTTACCGTACTTCCAACCGCTTGCTTAAGGAAAACAGTCAAATCAGCAAGTCGAGTAAATCCGAAACTAAGCCTGCATTGGGGAAAATTGCGGATTTAGATTATGTGGAAGTGGTGAGGGAAAAACGAGCCGGAGTTCGAGGGGGTGATGCAATTCCGATGGGTAGCGAGTTGCAGTCAGATACCGCAGGTTTTGTAGCTGAAGTCGCAGGCGCAGGTTCACATATCTCGGCGCCGGGGGTTGATGTTCACAATCAAGGATTTTGGGCTGGATGTAAGACGCGCTGGTTTAATTGGGCGGGTAAGTAATTTAGTCGATTGACCGACAACCCGATTGCGGGCGTTGGGTGTACCAATTTTTTGGTTGACTCACCGCGGGCGATCGGGTTTTTGAGTATCTAACATCCGCGCTTTCGATAAATCTGCCAAAATGGCAACACGCTGGGGCGATCGTACTTGATAATTTGTTATCTGGTACGCCTTTTATTGTCATTGTTCGCTGTGCGTCGCAATCGCAGAGACTAGGTGATTGCGACACGCAGTGAACAATGACAATAAAGGGGATGAGTAACCCTGATTTAGTATTATAAATTGAGCCAAATACTACAATCTTCCCGTCTCGTCAATAAACTATCAAACGAGGCTGGTTTTTGGATGTCAAAATATATCGATCGGCACATCGATTAGGACATTCACTCCGCTCATCAATAGAGTCTAAAATCCTTGCTTCATAAACGGTTGGATTCGGATACCATAACTGTCAACTGTCAACTGCTATATATCGATCGCCTCTAGTTTGCGAGCAAATAATTAACATAGATTCATGAAGCTGACTTTACAATTTAATTTTCACAAATCTGCCAAATTGGCAACACAGCTCTAATTAGTCCAGATATATTAGGTACATCGAAAGAAAACAACGTTCCTTCGAGCAACTAATCAAAAAAAAACAGGAAAAAGCAATGATTATCTCAGACCTCAACCACGTCGAAATCGTCTCCGAATCAACCCAAGTAGAAGGCGGATACTACTACAACTTCTACGAAAATGATTTCGTCAAACTGCAGATTGTCTCGAAGCCAGAAATCAAAGGCAATAGCGCGATCGCATTAGCAGATTCTAATGCCTACGGCAAAAATACTTTCGCTAAGAGTGTCACCTACACTGAAACCGCTCAGGGTTACTATTCCACAGCTTCCAGTGCCTCCGTAGCTGGTTCCCTAGGTTCCTACTTCTACTGGTAGTAGTTCTACCCTACAAACAGATAGCAGAAACCGCTGCAAGATCGATATCTTAACAACTTTCAGCGGTTTTCTATCTATTCCGTGAATGTCAAGGGTAACTATAGCAGTTGACAGTAGACAAGTGACAGTTATGGTATCCGAATCCAACCGTTTATGAAGCACGGATTTTAGACTCTATTGATGAGTTCCTGAATGTCCTAACCGATGTGGCGGTTGCTATACAACACAGTATTCAGGTTGTGATGAATAGAGTGGATGGCAAAATTAATGATTATTTGCGACTTGGATTACCAGGAAGAATTGATTGAAGAAACTAATATTGTCGGCGGTGTCTATGCCTACGCAGATACCAGTGCATTCGCTAGTAGCGGTTCTGGTTCTGCTAATGGTGATGCTGTGGCTGTTGGTCAATCTACTTATGCTAAAACTCGAACTACTACAACAGTCTCGCAAGGTTTCACTGACTCCCAGGCTCAGGCTTACGCTTATGCTAAAACTGGAAAAAATTATGCACGAGCTGAATCAGACAGTTTTGCTCTGTTTATCGGTTATTGAAGAATCACAATTTAAGCAAGTTTGGTTTAAGAAAGTTTAGTTTAAAAACCGAGGCTCATTATGTTGATATCGGATTTGTCCTACCTCGAAAATGTTTCAGAAAACGACTTAATTTTAGGTGGTACTGCATAAGAATTGGATGCCTTTTCATCAGTGGACAGTGGAAACACTTTGACTACTACAGACATTATTTTTAGAAACAAAGGTCAAGTTACGAAAGCAACGGGTATAGGAACAGCTATGGCGATTGGCACTAATCCTCTAGCTGGTGTTGATGTTTACTACGCAGGCTTTGATAAAGTCAAAGTAAAAATTAAATCAGAAACAGGAGCAAACTATGCTTATGAGACTGTTACTGTAAAGGCGATGGACTTGCCATACTAACTTTGATGGCTTGTACTAAGGGCTTAAGCCCTTTTTAGCTTTTAATGATTGACCACTGCATCACGGGTACGAACGGGTTTCAGCCGAGGAAAGAGCCGATCGCCCCAACTCGCTGAATGCCAATTCTAATTACTTCCGCATCATGGCAGGTGCAGGGCGATCGCGATCGCCCTGCACCTGCCATGACTCCGCATCAATTCGATCGCGATCGTATTCAAATGGGCTAAATCCGTCGCCTTCCAGGCTGATGCAAGCCCCTCCAACCGCCATTCCAAGTCCCCTCCCATCCGCTCAACCACAGTCATCAAAATGCTGCCAAACCCCGCTCTGTTAATCACAATTCAGGAACGGGAGCAGCGGTGTGTCAGGAGGCGATCAACACCAGTAAGCGCGCCCGGATACAAAGAGTATAAAAATTGAAAACTTGCGTAAGTTTTATAATTTCAAACAAATCTGCCAAATTGGCAACATACCTCTAATTAGTCCAGATATATTTAGGTAAATCGAAATAAAACACGGTTTTTGCTCATCTTTAGCAGTCCGCCCTAATATTTTTTGAGTACGGGCGAGTGCAAGGAAGGTGCAGTTTAAATTTATACAAGCCTTTTGAGAGTGATGGTGATGGCTAAATCAAATGCCATTGGCAATCAGTAGCGATCGCCCAGATTGGTATTGGTAACAGTTTGGTCGCGTCCTATTTTCGGGATGCACCAAGGTTCATTTATTAAAAACATTTCAGTCTTTAATCTGAAGTCAAGAGCAATTGTTTCACACTCTTTAAAATCCTACATTGGCATTCATTGAAATTGGGAATGTCGGTGTTCGTGCAAGTGCTTTTCGTCTTTACATACAGGTAAAAGGAGATAAATCGCGATGCCTCCATTAGATTCATTAGCTCCTGAGCCCTTAAATAATATTGTTGGAAACAACAATAGTTTAAACACCTTGAATTCGTTGGCGAATAACCCTGGTGCGGGCAGCAGCAGTAGTTCCAGCACATCTAGTGCCTTTGTAGATGACAGCGGTGCAGGCAGCACCAGCAGCGCGACAGCCACTTCCCCAGCGGAAACCAGTACCAGTAGTGAGACTGCTTACGCTGCGGGGGCTACCTCTAGCAGTGGCAGTGCACAAGCGCAAACTTCTTCCGTTGCTCCGCCAACTACTAGCGCCACAGCTTCGGCTCCAGCAGCAACACCAGCGCCAACACCAGCAGCAACACCAGCGCCAACACCAGCGCCAACACCAGCGCCAACACCAACACCAGCGCCAACACCAACACCAATACCAGCGCCAACGCCAACACCAGCGCCGTTAGGAGACAGCAGCGGTGCTAGCAGTAGCAGCACCGCGACAGCGACTTCTCCGACAGGGAGCAGCAGCAGCACTCAGACAGCATCGGCTCCCGGCGGTACTTCTAGCAGTGCGAGCGCCTCAGCTAGCAGTGGTTTAGATACTCCGCCAACTACTAGCGCCACAGCAGCAACACCAGCGCCAACACCAGCGCCAACACCAGCGCCAACACCAGCGCCAACACCAACACCAGCGCCAACACCCACACCTGCACCAGCACCAGCACCTGCACCAGCACCTGCACCTGCACCTGCGCCAGCACCTGCGCCAGCACCAGCACCAGCACCAGCACCCACACCTGCACCAGCACCAACACCCACACCTGCACCAGCACCAACACCCACACCTGCACCTGAGCCAGCTCCGGCTGCTACAGACTCTGCACCGGTAATTAATATCACAGCGCCAACACCCACACCTACGCCAACACCCACACCTACGCCAACACCCACACCGTCAAATAATGACGGTGCAACGTTCACCCCCGCGACTGGCGGCACTTCTAGCAATTCAAGTTCTTCTAATTCCTACTCAGACATTACGGGTACTGGCGGCGAGAGTACGATAATTTCTGAGCCAACAGATAACAGTAACAGCAATAATTCGATCGCACTTCCCGATCACAATACGAACAACAGCAATGCTGAGACAACCCCGCCTCCAGAAATGATCGCCCCAGAAAACTATCCGGGCGCATTAACTATCAGCTACGACAGCAACGGCGACGGATATTGGCTCGGCACCAGCGATAGTGATGTGATTACTTGCGGTAGCGGGATCGATCAAATTTTTGCAGGAAGCGGCGACGATATTGTCACAGGTAACAGAGGTGATGATGCGATCGATGGAGGCGATGGAAACGACACTTTGCGGGGAGGAAAAGGTCAGGATTTACTGATTGGCGGCAACGGCGACGATTTTCTGTGCGGCGACTTCGGCACCGATACGTTGATTGGAGGTAGCGGCGCTGATACCTTTGCCTTTAGACCCGAAACAGCTAGTGCAGAAGCTAATCCATTGTTAGCAGATCTAGTCGTTGATTTCAATCCCGCTCAAGGCGATAAAATTGGGCTGACAGGGGGACTTTCGGTAACAGACTTGACACTCGTCGCGTTTGATACGGATGGTGACGGTACGACAGACGCGACTCTGGTCAAGTTTAGTTCAAATAATGGCGATCGAATTTTAGCTGTTGTTTTGAGAACAGTTAACGCAGCGGGTGCAACAACTTTGAGCAATTCTGATTTTATTAGTTTGCCAAATGACATCTTGTAGCCAAGGGTTAAATTATTAACGCTAATTACCAGCGGCTAGCGTCGGGGGATGAAGTTAATAAAGTTATATAGGTTGAGAGAGAAAGATGAAAGATTTTTACGGGCCATTGATTGAAGCAAGTGAAATCATCGAACAACTCAGACAAGAGCAGCAAATAAAGACATTTAGTCAAAAGGTTTTGCAGAAAAAAGTTATTGAGAAAGCAGCCCGGGAACGGGGGTTAACTGTGACTCCCGACGAAATTCAAGCTGTGGGCGACCAACTCCGCCGCGAGAAGCGTTTGGAGAAAGCAGCGGATACGATTTCTTGGCTGGTAGATCAGATGATTTCTGTAGAAGACTTAGAAGCCGGAATTTGCGATCGGCTCCTCAGCCAAAAACTAGCCGAACACTTGTTTAGCAAAGAAGTAGGAAAGATTTTCGTTCAAAACAAATTGCAATTTGATCAAATAATTCTTTATCAAATAGTTGTTGCCAACCCGCAGCTTGCTCAGGAACTATTTTATCAAATTCAAGAAGGAGAAATTAGCTTTTTTGATGCGGCTCACCTTTACGATATTGACGAAAATCGTCGGCATATATGCGGTTGCGAAGGCAAAGTTTATCGGTGGGGTTTAAAACCAGACATAGCCGTCGCCGTCTTTAGCGCTAAACCCGGAGAAGTGATTCGTCCAATTAAAACAGAGCTAGGATATCACTTGTTCCTGGTTGAAAAGTTTCTCCCGGCGGAATTAACCCCTGAACGGTATCAAGAAATATTGCACAATCTGTTTAACGAATGGTTGGCTAACGAAATCAACTATTTATTGTACACTTCTAAAGTGTAGGTGGCACGCGGAGCACAGAGAACCCTAAGTAGTTTGACGGGCGAATTATAGCGCTCTCGGTGGGGTTGTGCATGGAGCCCTCATATAGAGGTTCTACCTAAGCCCTATAACTGTTGCGCTTAACTTGGCAATTTGGATTTAACTATATTGCAAAAATTGATAAACTGGCGAAAAGTAGTCAGTTGTTCTGGATGAACTTGAATTCTGGTCAATAGCTGTTCCAAATAAAATGGCTTGAGTACATCTCCCGGTCGTTTCTTAGAATACGTAATATTTTTAGCTTCAAATAACGCTCTCAAATAAGCTCCGTGAAACTGAGCATGAGTATTAAACTCTTGATATCAGCCCATGTTTTCGGGACAGTTCACTGAAACATCATAATATCTAGTATAATCTAATAGAGCTTTATCTTGAGGATTTTTAGAATAAATTTTGCGATTGCCTAGCAGCCAACTTTCCAAGCATCGATTCTGAAATATCAGCACAAGTTCTGCATTGTTTAATTTCAATTTTTGCTGACTTAAAAACTCATCAATTTCAGTTTCGAGTTCAGAAACAGTATTTTCCTCGGCATCCAGACACACTACAAAATAGCTGTATTTTCCGTTTGAGTTGATTTTCTCTATCGCAGGCGGGATAAAATTGTATAATGAAGGATATCCTTCGCCACTAATCAAGTAATAATTTTTTTGAGTCACATCATCGCAATTGTCAACTCGCTGCAATTCCGGTAAAAGATGAGCCAACCAAGCAGGATAAACTTTTCTCTCCGATTGTGTTCCTTCAACTAAAAAATACAGATTCATTCAACTTTGATTCCTTCGCTATATTCTTCAAGATTAATCAGTTGCATAAAAGCTTGATGCCTTGATTTTCCCAAGTTCAAATCTTTTGCATCTATGGCAGTTACGATCCCACCTTTGCGAGTGACTATTTTCCAGTGTTCCATCCCAATATTATTGATTATGTAAGGATGATGGCTGGTGAGAATGAATTGAATATTTCTATTTTCCACAATCAAATCTGTCACAACATCGATACAGTTAATTCCCAAGCTGTTTTCAAATTCATCAATCAGGATTACCGTGCCTTCGGGCGACAAGTACAGTTCGCTAATATGAATGAGAGTTTTCAACATTCCTGAAGAAATATTGTTTTGGAAAATCCAATCGTTAACACCCTTTTCTTTGATTTGAATAGGAAAACGGGTAAAAGATGGATTTGCGTTATCTTCTAATGCTTCTAGTTTAATATCTTCTACCTGCTCGAAAACATCGATAAATTTAGTTTTTATTTTATCGAAAATATCGGGACAAGGGCGAGCTATTAAAGCCAGTTTAAGAAGAATTGGCATATCACTTGCTTGAACATTTTTCAAAGCAAAATTATTATTGGAAATTATCGATAGTACCCTTACAGGTATACCATAAATTCCATTTAACAAGCTAGAATTGTCGCTATAAATGATTTCATTAAAAGCCTGCTGGACAGGTGAAATATCTTCTTCTTGATTTAAAATTTCAACGGCACTTTGAAACGGCGATAATTTGGGCGTTGTCTCGCCTTTGAATTTAATTTCATTATTGCTTCTTTCTATAATTACATTTCCCTCTCTGGATAGATGTTCTCGAACTATTCTAAATTTATTAATTTCGTCTTCCTCAGTAGGAATGATAGCAGGGACTTTTTGCGTTTCAAATTCGCCTTGCCAGCGATATTCTACATTGTTTACTGTCGAGAATGTAACGTCCCATGCTAAACCGTTTAACGAAGCACCATTAGCTATTCGCTGTAAATTCAAAATTCCTTTTAAAATTTGTGTTTTGCCGACACCAGAGACACCAACTAATAAAGCCAAGTTGGAAAAATAGATCGGTTCAAAACGCCACTCTCGTAAATTATCCCAAAAAGCTACTTTTTTAATTCTCATTTTCCCCTCCTATCTATTAATTATCTGCGTCCATCAGCGTTCCTCTGCCTACATCGGCGGTTAAAAACCGACATAATTTTGCCGCCACCAAGCCCGCACAAACTTAATCTCCTCAAACGTATAACGTTCTTCCAAAAACTCATAAATGGCTCTCAGTTTTTCATCCCCCATAACTTCAATTGCGTACACTATCGCCTGCTGGCGTTCCGATTCCACCAACAAATTTATATCAACTTCCCTGCCCATTTCCATCAATTCTATCAGATGCCCAGAAATAGTATTAGGACTCATCCCCCGCGCATTGGCTATTCCTTGAACTGTCAAACCTTGTCGGTATAATTCCCAGGTTTGCATCTGCGAATAAGACGCAACGTTGGAAAGATTGGGAAGATTAGCGGCATCAGAAGATGCAGCACCACTTGGCAATCCTTGTTCTTGGCAAAAAGTGCGTATGGCCTCCAAGAAAACCTTGCCGTACTTATCTCGCTTGTTGCTACCAACGCCGTAAACTTCCTCGAATTCGGTGAGATTCTGCGGGCGTTTTTCTGCCATATCTCGCAAGCTTTTATCGGCAAAAACTACGTAAGGTGGCACAAATTGTTCGTCGGCAATTTGCTTGCGTAGCGTCCGCAGTATGGCAAATAAACCTTCGACTTCTACTGCCAAGGAACGAACTTTTCCCTGTACTTCCCGCTGCGGTTCAATGGCGATTTCCACTGTGCGCTGACGTTTCATAATTTCCCAACTTTTTTCATTCAGTTTCAAAATGGGAAAGCCGTCTGTTTTTTCGTCTAATAAACCTTGATTTATCAGCGAACGGCTCAATTTTTTCCAATCCTCTGGACTTTTATCTTTGCCAATTCCGTAAGTAGAAAGCTGCTGGTGCTGGTATTGCAATATTTTTTGATTTTTTGAGCCTCGCAGTACGTCGATAATATGATTCATGCCAAATTTCTCTTGGCATCTCGCGATGCAGGAAAGAAATTTCATTGCTTCTATTGTCCAATCTTCTACTGGTTTTTTGTTGCAACAGTTATCACAATTGCCGCAGTTGCCGGGAAATGAATCGCCGAAATAATTTAATTGGACTGTGCGGCGGCACTCGCTGGATTCTGCGTAGTTAATTACTCGCCGTAACTGTTGGCGGGCTATTCTTTGTTCTTGTTCGTCTGGTTTTTGCTCAATGATGTATTCGATGGTTTTGACATCGCCGAATCCAAAAAACAAGGTGCAATGGGATGGTTCGTTGTCCCGGCCGGCGCGGCCTGATTCTTGATAGTATCCTTCGAGATTTTTGGGTAAGTCGTGGTGAATTACAAACCTTACGTCGGGTTTGTTGATGCCCATCCCGAAGGCGACTGTTGCTACCATTACTTGTACGTCGTCGCGAATGAAGCGGGTTTGATTGGTGGCGCGATCGACATCGTTCATGCCGGCGTGGTATGGTAGGGCTTGGATGCCGCTTTGCTGCAATTTGTAGGCAACTTCGTCAACTTTTTTACGGCTGAGGCAGTAGATGATTCCTGAACCGCCTTTTTTTTGGATGATTTGTAAAACTTCGGCAAAACTGTGCTTGGTTTTGGGGCGAACTTCGTAGTATAAATTGGGGCGGTTGAAGCTGGCGACGTGGATGTAGGGATTTCGCAGAGTTAGCTGCTGGATGATGTCTTGGCGGACGCGCTCGGTGGCGGTGGCGGTTAGTCCCATAATGGGAATGTCGGGATATCGATCGCGCACCCGTTCCATTTGCCTGTATTCTGGTCGAAAGTCGTGCCCCCATTCCGAAACGCAGTGGGCTTCGTCGATCGCAAATGCCGAAATTCCTAACTTATTTGCTACTATATCTAAAAACGGTAAAAATCTTTCACCCAGCAAGCGTTCGGGTGCAACATAGAGCAATTTAATCTTACCTTCGAGAATCGCTGTTTGGCGCGATCGGGTTTCCTGACTGCTCAAAGTGCTGTTGAGAAAAGTCGCCCCAATTCCATTATCCTGCAAAGCTTCCACCTGGTCTTGCATCAGAGCAATTAACGGCGAAACAACCACAGTCAATCCCGGTTTCAACAGTGCCGGTAATTGAAAACACAAAGACTTGCCACCGCCCGTCGGCATGACAATCATCATATCCCGTTTTTGTAAAGCAGCTTCGACAATTTCCTGCTGTCCCGGACGGAAAGAGTCATAGCCAAAAAAATGTTTAAGAGCTTGTTCCAGGGACAGTGGCACAGAAGATATTGGCGGATTAGACACTGACATTTGCAGTAGTTGGTTGTTGGCTTCTCAACTATTCTATGCGTTTTGAGCGCAAATACAGTTACAATAATTGAGAATCTCAATTTAAGCAGAAAAACTGATGCCGAAAGCAATTTGGAATGGTGCCGTTTTGGCCGAGAGCGACAAGTGCGAAATTGTAGACAACAACTATTATTTCCCCGCCGATGCCATCAACCGTGAGTATTTCAAGGACAGCAGCACTAACACTACTTGCGGTTGGAAAGGTGTTGCTAGTTACTACAGTGTCGAAGTCGGCGGACAAGTTAATAAAGATGCTGCGTGGTACTATCCTACTCCGAAAGATGCTGCTAAAAATATTGCGGGGTATATTGCTTTTTGGAAAGGAGTTAAGGTAGAGGCTTAAAGCAGTTTTGAGTTAATCTAATCAGAACCCAACTTCTTGAACAAGTCTGGGTTCTGGGCCTTATTTCACTATTCTCAAGAACAGGCAAGATGCCTGTTCCACAAAGAGTGAATTTTATTGTATCTCCAAAATTAATCTTTTTCCCAAACGGCGACAGCTTCCGAACCCAAACCACGGCGAACAACAATCGGTTCGCTTTGTGTCAAATCGAGAATTGTAGAAACTTGATATCCCGGATCTGAACCGTCATCGACAATCACATCTACTAACTTAGAAAAACAGTCAAAAAGTTCAGCTTTGCCAAAACTTTCTGCTTTTCCTGCTGGCACGGTTGCTGCACCTTCATCATCGGTGGTAATGTGAGCGGATGTTGAAATAATTGGATTTCCCAAGGCTTCCAACATTGTAAAACAAAGCCGCTGGTCGGGAACGCGAATTCCAGTGGTTTTCCGCTTCGGGCTCATTACCAACCGTGGCACTAACTTGGTAGCGGGCAGCAGAAATGTATAAGGCCCCGGTATTAACCGCTTGATAATTCTGTATGCTTCATCGCTGACTGCAGCATAGTCGGTGATATTTGACAGAGAGGAACACAGGAACGTTAAAGGCTTATCATTGGATAGTTGCTTGATCTGCCTGACTCGTTCTACCGCAGACTTGGAGTTGAGATCGCAGCCGATCGCGTAAACTGTATCTGTCGGATAAAGCATCACGGCCCCATCTTTTAGAGCTTTTGTAATCTTCTCGATCCGGTCTCTTTGGGGTGCAACTGGATGCACTTCGTAAATAGTTGCCATGTTAAGATATTGCAGGCTAAGTGGGCGATCGAAATATCGAGTGAAACAATCAATGCTAAAAATTAATTGTTAACAATGAATAAAATAGCTTATTTTGACTGTCCAACCGGCATTGCTGGCGATATGTGCATCGGAGCTCTCATCCACGCCGGCGTTCCTTTAGACTACCTAATCGAAAAACTCAATTTGCTCGGCATTTCGACAGAGTACCAGTTGCGGACGGAATTAGTCCACCGGAATACTCAACAAGCAACTAAATTTTATGTCGATTTAAGTGCCGATGTATGGTTAAAACCAGAAAATCCCGCTACCGAACTCGATCCCTCGGAAACGGAATCCCCGACTTTTGACGCCCGTCACCACCACCATCACGGGGAAGAACATTCTCACAGTCACGGGGAACCAGATGCCGAAATTAGCCACACTCATCACCGCAATTTGCCCGAAATTGAGCAAATCATCGTCTCTGCAAAATTGCCTCCGCGCGTGGAAGCCTGGAGTTTGGCCGTATTTGGCAAATTAGCAGATGCAGAGGCTGCAGTACACGGTATCCCCGCAAGCGAGGTTCACTTTCACGAGGTGGGGGCGACGGATGCAATTATTGATATTGTCGGTACTTGTTTGGGTTTGGATTGGTTGGATATTCAGGAGTTTTACTTTTCGGCGATGCCGACTGGTGGCGGTACGGTGAAGGCGGCCCACGGTAAGTTAGCGGTGCCGACGCCGGCGGTGATGCGGTTGTGGGAAACGCACCGAGTGCCGGTTTACAGCAATGGGATCGATCGCGAATTGTGCACTCCTACGGGAACTGCGATCGCCTGTACTCTCGCCGCTAGTTTCGGGCCGCCACCGTCGATGCAAATTCAGGCGATCGGTTTGGGTGCAGGTTCTCGAATGCTGGCAATTCCTAATATTTTGCGCCTCTGGATTGGGGATAAGGAAGAGGGGGAGAGGGGGAGAGGGGGAGAGTGGGAGAGTGGGAGAAAGACGGCTACTAATTCCCAATTCCCCATTCCCGATTCCCAATTACCGATTACCAATTCCATAGAAACTATTGCGGTATTGGAAACACAAATTGATGATTTGAGTCCGCAGGCGATCGGCTATGTTTTTGATGCTTTGTTTGCCGCCGGAGCTCTGGATGTTTTCACTGCCCCAATTGTGATGAAAAAGTCGCGCCTGGGGGTTTTGCTAACTGCGATTTGTCATCCCGACTTTCAGGATGCTTGCGAAGCAGTTATCTTTCGCGAAACTACTACTCTGGGAATTAGGCGATCGACTCAACAAAGAACGATTTTACACCGAGAAATCCAGACAGTTAAAACAGAATACGGCGAAGTGCAAATAAAAGTTGCGAAGTCTGGAAAAACGATTGTTAATGTACACCCAGAATACGAAGATTGCGCGGAAATTGCCAGACTTAAAAATATTAGCTGGCGGGAAGTTCACCGCTTGGCGCTGCAAAGTTGGTACGATCGCACTTAATCAATTACAGTGACTTACCAGAAAGAATTGGTTTAAAGCCCCAAGCCTTGTAGGGAGAAATTAAAAGAAGACTATTCATTACTCTAATCCTCTTCCTTCCAGGTAGAGGTCGCTATCTTGCGGTCAACCCTTCGACTTCGCTCAGGGCAAGCTTTAACAGTTGACAGTTGACAGTTGACTTCGGAGTGCGAAGTTTTTAGGCAGGGGATTTAAGCCCCAGCCTAAAAACAATCCACCTAAAGGTGGGGGGCTTAAATCCCCTCTGCTTTGGTCAACTGTCAACTGAAAAGAGGAATTTAGTCCCTGACGGGCTGACAACCCGTCCGACCCAGCAGGCTGGAGGAATATCTAAATCAGAGGAATCAAAGCCTCTGATATCGGTTTTGAGATGGCGAGATAAATTCAGCTTTTTCGTCAATTCAGACGTAGTTTAGTTTTTGGCTAATTAAACTAATATTTAAGCACACTAAGTACGGAAACCCCAAGAGTACCCGTCCCCATCACTCGGGGCAACCGCAGCAACCTTTTTCTTCAAGCTATCAAAAATTTGGGTTTAAAACCCTGTCCTTCTAGGACAGCTTTAATTTCTTAAAACTTTTTTCAAAAAGTCTGGTAAGTTCCGATATCTGGGGTATAGTATAAAAGTCAAGGTCAAATTCCTTTGCCATCGTGAAACAGGATATGAGACACACTTTCAGGCATAAACCGGGGGACCGAGAGCAGCGAAAACTCTTTAAACAGCTAGAGGCTGAATTCAGTAAGCCTTAAACCAGTCAAAAAAAACTATTTTTAGGATTGTTAAGTAGGGTAGGGCATACCCAAACTCTAGATAAATATTCTAGTACGCTTTTGGAGACAGACCCGCGCTTGGTGGCTGCGAATCAGGCTCGTTAATTGGTAGGATTCTACGGTTGAAAAGTCGGAGTATTGCCTTTCATGACGCAACACTTAAAGGTTAGTCGCTGAATTAAGAATCCCCGCACCTTGATAGTCGGGGAGTGTCAAAGAAACATACTTCATTCCCGATCGCATTATGGTTGCTTTACCCGATCGCCCATCGATGAGTGCAGAAGAATACCTGGCTTGGGAACCCACCCAAGAGGAACGCTACGAGTATTGGGATGGCGAAGTCGTCGCCATGAGTGGCGGCACCCGCAATCACAATCGAATTTCAGGAAATTTCTTCAGAATCCTAGATGATGCCCTTGTCGATCGCCCTTGCGAACCTTACATCGCGGATGTCAAAGTCCAAGTGGAACCAGGACAAAAGTATTTTTATCCTGATGTTGTAGTAACTTGTGAGGAGCATGATAACGATCCGCAATTAGTGCAATTTCCTTCCTTAATTATCGAAGTTTTATCGCCTTCCACAGAAGCAGCAGATCGCGGCATTAAATTTGCTAAATACCGCCAATTTTCAACACTGCAAGAGTATGTCTTGGTGCAAGTCGAACAGCCAGGAGTAGAGATATTTCGGCGCAATCAACAGGAGCAATGGGTTCTCTCCGAGTATGGTTTGGGCGATTCCTTGCAACTTGAATCGGTGAATCTAGAAATTGCGATCGCCGATTTATATCGCCAAGTACAATTTTCTTAAAAATTCCGCTGTTAAGGGATTTGATATTAATTATCCTAGGGATATTTTTAATTATTTGAACGAACCGCGAAGACGCGTAGAGCGCGAATAAAGAATAGTATCTTATTCTTTCTCTTTCTTCGCCTCCGCGTGCCTCGCGGTTCATTTAATCTTACTCCAGATTCGTAAAAACCAGGTTTCTGGGCCCCGATGCGTAAGTCAAATTTAAACTGAGATGTTGCACCATTCTCAATAAGCTTTTTATGAACAGGCTTTCCGGCCTGTTCCACAAAGAGGGAATTTTCTTGTGGAACAGGCCGGAAAGCCTGTTCTTGAGAATGGTGCAAGATGTGAGATTTAAACAAACTGACCCGTTGGAGTCGATCGCACGCGGCGAATCCCAATCACCGACGGCATCGGCGAACGACGCCTGTCATTCTCAATATTACTCGGCCACAAACTGCCGCGAGCAACACTACGAGTCTGATTAAAAACCGCACCGTTCAAATCCAACATTTCAATTTGCCGACTCAGTACAGTACCATCATCGATCGGGCAATCTTCCCCCGGATGCTGCACCGAAAGCAACAGCGTATCTCCCACAAAAGTCGGCCCCGTCATTTCGCACCGATTCGGGCCGTAAGCAAACGGAATTACTGTTCCTGCATTCGGCCCAGAAGTCGGAATATAAAACAGCCAATTGTTGCCGAAAACTCCAGTAAAATCTGACACATTTCCAGTCTTGTTGTGGTCGATCGTCGTTGGCTTTCCAGCCGCACCCACATCAAAACCGTTATGCGTGCTAGTAGACATATCAGTGACGGCCCAAATGTTACCTTGAGGGTCAAAATCCAAATTGTCTGCACTAGCAAATCCCGACCCAGCTACCGAACCCGCTTCTCCACCTTGAGCCAAACGCTGCCAGCGGAACGTCAAACCTGCACCATCAGGACTGTCTTCAATTATTTTGTAAAGTCCTCCCGACTGCTGAGTGCTGTTGACTGCGCTACCGTATTTAGCAACAGTAAAAATGCGAGAATCTGGATAACCGTCGCTTCCGGGTGCGGCGTCAGTATAAGCAATGAAAACTTCCTGAGTAGTAGGATTAACTTCCAAATCTTCTGGCCGCGCCGTCGGAGTGCCACCCATCAAATTAGCAGCTAAGAAAGCATCAACTAAAACCGCACCTTGGCTGCTGTAGAAATTAGCAAGAGTTTTATTTTGGTAACCAAGAAGTGCTGTTGCTTCATTGGTTGTATCTACTACAAAAGAACCGCCCTCCTCGGTTTGCCCAGCAATTCCGGCGCGTTTGGGCAAGCGAGTATTTGCATCTCTTTGAGCTTTGCCAAAAGTTGCTAATTCTGCCTCGCCAACTTTAGAAGGACGCACCGGATTCGTCTGGGAATTTAATGTCAATGGCAGCCATCTTCCAGTACCGTTGCGGTTATATTGGGCAACGTACAAAACGCCGTCTTCAAATAACCGGCTGTTGTTTTTATCTGCGGGATTTGTGACACTACCGTTGCTGACAAATTTCCAGGTGTGTCCGCCGCGTCGATCGTCCCCCATGTACACTACTAATCTGCTACCTGCTGCTGCGCGAATCGCGACGTTTTCGTGGCGGAAACGGCCTAAAGCGGTGTGTTTGCGGGGGCGGAAACTCGGATCTTGAGGATCGACTTCTACCATCCAGCCGTATTTTTCGCCCACTAAGCCGAATTCCTCACCAGTAGTGCCCTTGGCGTAGCTGGTTTGGCCGCCGTTGGGTTTGATGTTTTCCTGAACTCCCACGAAGAATAGTTCGCTACCTTGGAAGTTTTCTTCGGCGGAGAGGATTGTGCCCCAAGGGGTTGTGCCGCCGGAACAGTTGTAGGCTGTGCCGATGATGCGGTTGCCGAGCCCGTCGCTGTTGACTTGGGCGAAGACTTGGGTAGCTGCAGGGCCCGTGCCCGTGAGGTACTCGTTATCGCCTTGTCTGGTGCCCCAGGAGGTGACATCTTTGTATTTGTCGGCACGCTGGCTGTTGATGCCGAGGCCGGAAAGTCCGTGAATGCGTCGGTTGAGGGAGTCGCCGGCGATCGCCCCAAAGCGTCCGTTAGCTTGTTTGGTGATGCGAACGATCGAACCGCCGAGATTGTACAGGAATTCGCCGAGGGTATCGCGATTCTTTACCGATAAGTCTATACCGAGGACGGCGCGATCGGTTGCTGGAAATGGTGCCAGATCAGACGGCGCTTCCGGCGTCACTTTCGACATCGGAAAACCTACATACTCGTGGTTAACCCAGAGATAGCCGTCGTCACTGCTGCCACGAAGGGGTAGGAAGGCGGTGTAGTCGTTGTTGTAGCCGAAATAGTCTGCCGGATTGGGAAAAACTCGATCGCCCCAGCGGAGAATCACATAACGTTCGTATTCCGGCGGCACAACCACATCGTCAACAATGTTGTAGCTGGTTAATTTAGTATTCTGCGAGGCCGCCATCACGGTTCCCTGTCCGTTTAAGCCCGTCGGCATAAAGCTGGACAATTCTTGATAAATTGGCAGCGGGTGGGGAAGTCTTAACGGAGTGAAAGATAGCGGCCCTATAACAGATTCCGCCGAGGTGGAATTGATGCCGAAGAGTGTTTGAGTTAGTTGAGGGGCAAGCACAGTGGTAGCTGCGCTGCTGCCGAAGAAAATTAGCAGTTGTCGGCGAGTTATTTTAGACATAAATTCCTTTTCAAACCAACATCCCTAATCAGATGATTCCGTATGAAACTTTATCACTGTTAAATTAAGGGAAGTTAACCTGAAGGTTAATTAAACTGGAATTATATTTTGGTTAATAATTGGTTATTGGTTGTTTGTTGTGTGCTACCAATTTCCAATGCCCGATGCCCGATGCCCGATGCCCGATTTCAATCATCTCGAAAACCCGGATCATTTTTTCGGGATGTCGATCGACTGGGCGCAGGTACATTTATCACTTGCGAAAACCCAGAATTTGCGGGCGAGATATTGCCATCTCTGAATCCCAGCAGCAATTGAGCATCCGCAAAATATCTAGTCCACTGTTCGATTCTCGAATCTTTTTGCCAGTCGCGGCGGGATACTCTCGATCGCAAAACTGGAACCCTTTGTCGGCGGCGATCGGCTGTAATGATGATTGTAACTTCTGTTAATGCCGGATTTTCTTGAAACTCGCGGGCGATCGACAATGCGGCTAAATCTTCCGCCTGCTGCACTAAACTCGCAAAAGATTGACTGCCGTCCGAATCTAAGGTAAGGTAGCGCTCTTTGGTTTCAGCCAAAGCTATCGATATACTTGCTGTTAAACTGATAATGGCTAGAATAACCGCCGACAATAAGCGTAGGTACAAATTCATTATGTTCTCAACTAAATACTAACACTTGTCAATGATAGTTAATAAAATTTAACACTAAGTTAATATTTGATTAAAATAATATTTTGTGTCACCACATTTCCCTAAAAAAATGTCCTGTAGACTCAATTTACCACAAAAAATTAGGCTTTTAGGGGCGGATTTTACTCGAAATATTTGTCGGTAGTAAAGGATATCGATCAACCCGCCCCCGCGTTACTCTTCTTCCTTCTTCCTTCTTCCCTCTTCCTTTTTCCTGACATCCGCTACATCCGTTACACAATCCGTTGCCGAACCTTCTTCCTTATGAAATCAACAAAATGTGCGATCGCCCTCGGTAGCAACTTAGGCGACTCCCTCGCCACACTCAAAAGCGCGATCGTAACCCTCAACAACACCCCAGGAATAGCAGTAAAATCTAATTCAACCTGGTATCAAACCGCCCCCGTCGGGCCGCCCCAACCCGATTACATCAACGCCTGTGCCATCCTAGAAGTGGCACTAGAACCCGAACAATTGCTAGCAGCTTTATTAGAAATTGAAATAAAATTTAATCGAATTCGCCGAGAAAAATGGGGGCCAAGAACACTCGACCTAGATTTGCTGCTGTACGACAATTTAATCTTAGAAACTCCGACACTGACTTTGCCTCATCCCCGGATGACCGAAAGAGCTTTTGTATTAGTACCTTTAGCAGAAATTGCCCCGGATTGGGTGCATCCGGTGACGAAAAGTGCGATCTTCCAACTGCTGCAAACCGCAGACTGTTCCGGAGTGCAAAAATTGCAACTGTAAAAATTGAGCAAAATTCACAAAAAATGCAACCCTAGGTAAGGATCGCGAATTAAATAACTTACAATTTTAATTGTTATTGTGGGATGGGCGTCCCGCCCGTCCTTTTTGGACAGGCGGGACGCCCATCCCACAAACTTGTGGAAGTTATTTAATTCTCATTCCTAAGCTGCAAACAGTGATAGTTATCAGTCATTCCCCATCTAAAATCTAAAATCTAAAATCTAAAATCCTATGAGATCGCATATCATGTCTTAAATCGGTGCACTCTAACATTATTCGCTTGTCACTTATGTCGATCGGTCAAGAACTACCCCAACTCCTCAAACAGCGCCTATTTTACCAAGGGCGCAAATTTAACTTTGACGTAGCCACCCTCCGTCTTCCCAACGGTTCCGAAGGCGAGTGGGAATGTATTCGCCACCCCGGCGGAGCACTTGCAGTTCCCGTCACCCCCGAAGGTAAACTTGTCTTGGTACGCCAATATCGCTTTGCCACAAAAGGGCGAATTTTAGAATTTCCCGCTGGTACGGTAGAAATCAATGAAAGCCCCGCCGAAACTATCAAACGCGAAATCGAAGAAGAAACCGGATATCGCGCCGGAAAATGGCGGAACTTAGGGCAATTTTTTCTCGCCCCCGGTTATTCCGACGAAATCATTTATGCTTTCTTAGCCCAAGATTTGGAAAAACTGGAAAAGCCGCCCGCACAAGACGAGGATGAAGACATTGAAACAGTTTTATTCACCCCGGAAGAATTAGACAAAGCTATCTTAGCTGGGGAACCCATTGATGCAAAATCTATTTCTAGCTTTTTCTTGGCACGTCCATTTTTGACTTAAATAGGACTGACTAAAAAAACCCGGTTTCTTATAAAAATCGTGCATCAAACCGATAAATCTTAACTTAGAAACCGGGTTTTTGATACCGCGTGTGTCCAGGAATGTAAAATCTAAAATCTAAAATCTAAAATCTAAAATCTAATGTCCGATCTAATTTTATTTTGGCACCGCCGCGACTTGCGTATTTCTGACAACATCGGACTGGCAGCAGCGCGCCAGCAAAGCCCGAAAGTAGTCGGAATTTTTTGTCTCGATCGCAATATCCTAAATCGGGATGACGTAGCGCCAGCTAGAGTCACCTACATGATCGGCTGCTTGCAAAAACTCTCCGCGCGTTACAGGGAAGCAGGCAGCCAATTGCTGATAATTCAAGATGACCCGATTCTAGGAATACCGAAATTAGCAACAGCTATAAATGCTCAAGCAGTATTTTGGAACTGGGATGTAGAACCCTATGCAAAACAGCGCGATCTCTCCATATCAAACACCCTCCAACAAGCAGGAATTCAAGTCCAAAATTTCTGGGATCAAGTCCTGCACGCCCCTGATGAAATTCGCAGCGGTACAGGGACTCCCTACACAGTTTATACACCATTTTGGAAAAAATGGAATAGTAAACCCAAAGCCCAACCAGTAGAGACACTGCCGATAACTTATCTGGAATTAATGACCGGATTAACCGCCGAAGAACAAGCAATCGCCAACGAAGCAGGTGCAATGGAAACAGTGCCAACAGCCTCTAGTTTGGGATTTATTTGGGAAAATCCATTAGTAATAGAACCCGGAGAAGATGCAGCGCAACAAAAATTAGAAGAATTTTGCGATCGGGCAATTTACCAATATCAAGAACAGCGCAATTTCCCCGCCATTAACGGCACATCCCAACTCAGTGCAGCCCTAAAATTTGGTGCAATAGGCATCCGCACTGTTTGGCAAGCTACCCAGATAGTAATGGACACTTGCCGCAGCGAAGAAGCATCTACAAACATCCAAACTTGGCAACAGGAAATAGCGTGGCGGGAATTTTACCAACACGCCATGTATAATTTCCCAGAATTAGCAGACGGCCCCTACCGTCAAGCATTCAAAGACTTTCCTTGGGAGAACGATGAAAAACTCTTTCAAGCTTGGTGTAAAGGCAAAACTGGCTATCCTGTTATTGACGCGGCAATGCGGCAGTTAAATCAGACAGGTTGGATGCACAATCGCTGCCGCATGATAGTCGCCAGTTTCCTCACCAAAGATTTAATTATTAACTGGCAGTGGGGCGAAAAATACTTCATGCAAAAATTGATAGATGGCGACCTTTCTGCTAACAACGGCGGCTGGCAGTGGAGTGCATCGAGCGGCATGGACCCGAAACCTTTGCGAATATTCAATCCAGCGAGTCAAGCTCAGAAATTTGACCCGGAAGGGGAATATATTCGGTACTGGGTTCCCGAATTGCGCCGCGTTGATACGAAACTTTTGCTAACAGGAAATATTTCGCCTTTAGAACGCAGACTTCTTCATTATCCCTCTCCAATCGTAGATCACAACGAGCAGCAGCGCAAGTTTAAGGAACTGTACAACCAGCAAAAAAACGCAGGTTAGACAGCTCGATTTTTGGCGATAGTTACCAGTAAGGATCGCAAATTAAATAATTTACACAAGTTTGTGGGATGGGCGTCCCGCCCGTCTTTTCTGGACGGGCGGGACGCCCATCCCACAAGAAATATCAAATTCTAAGTTATTTAATTCTCATTCCTAAATTAAGTTGAGGGAGCGCCGTGTACCCCTCTAATTAAAAGATTGCATTAGTTATAATAAACTTAAATACATCGGAGGTTGAAATGGTAACGCTGCAATTAAGGCAAATCAGTGTACCCCCAGGACATAGAGTGCTGTTCCATGATGTCAACTGGCAGGAATTTGAAGCAATTTTAGAAGAGTTGGGAGAACACCGTGGCTCTAGAATAGCTTACAGTCAAGGAACTTTGGAGATTAGGATGCCACTACCAGAACACGAGAAAGCTAAAATCATTATTGGCTATTTAGTGAAAATTCTGTTTGAGGAACTAGAAATCGAATTTGAACCATTTGGTTCGACGACTTTCAAGCGAAAAAGTATCTTACAAGGAATTGAACCTGATGAATGTTTTTACATTCAGAATTACGCTCTAATGATTGGCAAAAAGCGGATCGACTTAACAGTAGATCCGCCGCCGGATTTAGCAATTGAAGTAGATCTAACTTCCAAGACTCAACTGGACGCTTACGAGGCGCTGGGAGTGCCGGAAATTTGGCGCTATGAAAATAACAAGCTTCAGATTAATGTGCTTCAAGATGGGAAATATGTTGAATCAAAAATTAGTCCTACTTTTCCCAATCTGCCAATTATTGAAGCTATTTCTCAATATTGCGAAGAAAGTCAAACAGCGGGCACGAGTCAAACTCTCAGATTGTTTAGGAAGTGGGTTAAAGACCAAATACAAAATTGATATGAAATCCCTATTCCCCGCACTTGCTGTCATAAAATGGCTTATTTACGATCGCCAAAAAGCAATTTTTTTCACAGCAAGCCTCCTAATTCCCTTGTATTTTTAATTTCGCTTTTGGGAAATCGAGAGAGAGTAAGGGTGTTGACCTTGAGATCGATCGCCCACAAAAATAACATAAGTCCCCTTGTCCCCATAACCGGAAAATTCTACATTCCCCGCAGCAGCATTCGCCGGCAGGACGCAGAAACGCCCCCTCGGCCCCTGAATCATCAAACTGGGAGCTCCAGCGGTTTGTACTGCAATCCGCCAGTAAGGCAAATCCTGCGTTACTTCAATGACGTGGTTCGGTGCTTGGGACACAAAACCGCAGTCGCCGCTATTGTTCGGGCCGCCGGAAACTCCAGAAACTCCCAGCGGTTCGGGAAATCCCGGAGCAATTTGTAGCGGTTGGCTCCGAAGGGCACCGGCATCCGCTAAAATCATTGCCAAGGCTACGGTCATGATCGAGCTAAACCACAGTTTGCCACGTTCGCCCGGATAATTGATCTTCATGTTTCCTCACACAATGGCATTTGGTTCTAGTTCTTTGACGGTAGGGGATAATGGCGGTTCCAAACACATTAATCTAAAATAACTTCCGAATTTTTTTATGAATCCTCAAAATAACTTCAATTGGCAGCAAGCGTTCGGAGAACTAAAAGCTAAAGTAGAACGATCGCCACTCATCACACAAAATTCAGACAGCTATCAAGCCGTCGGAACCTTCTACAATCAATTACTGGACAAGTTTCAAAGACTCCCCAAACCGGGACAGGTGGCAGCCTTTGCCGTCGGAGCGATAATTGTCCTGACAGTCTTCAATAGCATCGTACAGCTAATTTCAGCGCTGATGACTCTTGCCGTTCTCGGAGTGCTAATCTACATAGCGTATAAATTGGCAATTTCTCCTGATTCCTCAAACACTAACGACTAACAATAGGAAATTCTAAATATGGCTAGCCCCACCGCGCCCAGCGGCATCAATCAACCCGATCCGTCTTGGCAAACACAATCCAAGCAAATGCCACTGCTGGTTCGCAGGTGCGGCGCTTGGGCAGTGGAAATTTCGTTAATTGCGGCCAGCGCCCTCGTTCCCTTCAGTATTGGGGCATTGGTTAACCAGGAATCTCAAACCGTGCCGCTCAATTCCTCAGTAGCAGCAGCATCCGAAACCGTCGCCCGTACTTTGGGCATACCCGTGCGCGATCGCAGCCCCAGAGTCGCACCCCTAACTAATCTATTCTGGTCAGCGGCACTGCTGGCACCGGCAGTTTTAGCGGGGTGGCAACTGTTTTTGCTCGCCAGAACCGGTCAAACTATCCCCAAACGGTGGTTTGGCGTCAAAGTTGTCACAGCGTCGGGCACTCCTCCGGGTTTTGGGCAAGTGCTAATTCGCGAAAGTTTAGGGCGCTGGGGAGTGCCTCTAGGCGTCGCTTACGGCATTTGGCGCTTATCTGGTGCGTTTCCAGATTTGCTGATTTTAGGGGGGCTGAGCGGCTTGGCAGTGCTCGCAGACGGCGCTTTGGCATTGCGCTACAAACGCCAATCAGGACACGATCGCCTCGCGAATACTTTGGTGGTCAATGCTCGATCGAATCAACTGTCTGCCAATCCTGTCAAGAGTCAAGATTGGACTGAGGAAGACGCGCAAATTGCGGCTTTGGTAGTGACTCCACAAAGCGGCCTGAAAGCAAATGCCAGTTTGTGGAATTGGATGCGCCAACACCCAGGCACAACTTTAGTGATAGTTACCATCGGCAGCGCGGGATTGATTTTAACTTTGTTTGTTGGCACTCTCATCTACACTCAAAGTCAAGCAAATATGCGGGATTCGCGGCAGCGGAACGACGAATTATTTGTAGCTTTAGTTAGCAAATTGTCTCCCACATCGGCTAGCGGGGCATCGGGCAGGCGATCGGCAATTTTGGCTTTGGGCGCCGTGGAAGACTCCCGCGCCGTACCGCTGCTAGCGGATTTGCTAGCTCAAGAAGACAACCGCCCGATGTTGGACGCGATCCAGCAAGCTTTAGTCAGTAGCGGGCCGAAAGCTTTGCCTGAGTTGCAGCGGTTGAATCAAGCCCTCAGCAACGACCTCGATTCCCTGCGCTTTGGCGGCAAGGCCCCGGAACGCGAGTTAGCGGCCGCCCGCCAGCGAACAGTACAAAGGGCGATCGGCAAAATTCTCACAGTGTATAGCAGCCAACTCAACGGCGCGGATCTGAGCCGCACGGATTTAGCTCAAAGTCCTGCCGGCCCGTCTCAGTTTACTTTAGTATTAAACAAAGTTGACTTATCGGGAATTAAGCTGAGAAACGCCAATTTAACCAATGCCAGCTTGCAGGGAACTCGCTTTTACGGCACCGGCGAAGACAGGCGTCCGGGTACATTTGACGATTGGATTTCTGACTTGAGCGGCGCTAATTTGGAAGGAGTAAATTTGGTCGGGGCGTCTTTGAACAGTGCTGTAATGAACCGCACTACTTTTGTGCGCGCTGTCATGAACAAAGCTAATTTGTCAAACGGCAATTTGAATTCAGCTAATTTCAGCAGTGCTATTTTAATTGGAGCGAATTTGCAGGAAGCACTGTTAAAAAATGCAAGTTTTACCGGAGCAGATATAGGAAGCGCGAATTTGTCGCGAGCAGATTTGTCAGGTGCGCGTTTGGGCAAAGTGAAGGCTCAAGGCGCTCAGTTGTCCTTGACAAATTTGTCTAAATCGGAATGGCAAGGTGCTGATTTGTCCGGTGCTGATTTGAGCGGCGCTAACTTACAAAATGCCGATTTGACTTCGACTAAACTCGCCAACGTGAATTTCAAAGATGCTCGGTTGCAAGATGCGAATTTTCGTAATGCGGAGGTGAGTTCGGTTGATTTTAGGGGCGCGAATTTAGCGGGAGCGAATTTTAAAGGCGCTGTGTTTCTGGGGAAAACAGCTTCGGATCAATTTATTCAAAATCCGACTGGTAGTAAATCCGGTCGATTCCTAGGAGTTGATTTTGCAGAGGCTAAGAATTTAGATAAAAGTCAAATTGCTTACATTTGTTTGCAGGGGGGGATTCATCCGAAGTGCCCGCAGAAGAAGTAAGGATTGGTTGTTAGCGAGTAGGGTAATACAGTTGATCAAAGAACAGGTAGGGTAATTATGAGCGTTAAGCGAATCATTTATCTCATCCTAGCAATTCTGGGGCTTGTGCTGCCTTGGTACTATAACTTGCAGTTTTTTAGCAATGCTGGCTTGCTCGACTTTGTAAACGAGAGTTCGGCTAATCTTGCTGCGAAATCGGTAAGTTTAGATTTGTTGATCGCAACTGTAGCAGGAAGCACTTGGATGTACGCTGAGTCGAAACGATTGGATATAAGTTTTGTAGGGCTGTACATAATTCTGGGTTTGCTTGTTTCGTTTTCATGTGCTTTCCCGCTTTTCTTGTTTGTGCGGGAAACCAAGCTAGAAACATCAAGTGAAGTCTCAAGTTGAAAATTTGTTTAACCGGTTAGTGCCGCGCAGCACAATAATTCGGTGCAGGCGATCGAGTATTATATAATTTTCGGTAAAATCACCCTTATAGGTTTGTAGTGACGACGGAAGTGCTCATAATTTTATGAGGATTAAAGTCCTCACTACAAACCAACGTGATTGTTGTCGTTCGTGGTAGCACAATACTAATAGCAATTTCAGTCATTTTTTGCTAAAAACTTTTGGCTTTATTTTCGTTCCGCCTGCCCAATTTACTACTGCATTGTTTATTGAAATTGCTATTATATCGTTTCCGGTTGTATCGGTATTTTTCAAAGGTTCAAACAGTCCGTTGTCCCGAAAGCATAATTTTAGTCAACAGTCAACAGTCAACAGTCAACAATCATGAGGACTGCAACCGGAATTTATATTACGCAATAGCATCCAAAGTGACAAGATTCTCGAATTGCGCCAATAGCATTCCATCAGCATTATTTGCCACTCCAAAAATTTTAGGTAACTGACCTGTTTCAGCGAGAACTTGTCTCACTTCTGGGTTAGATACATCAGCTAGATTTTTGTTATTTAGAATGGCATTAATCGCAGCGATACCGACACCTTGACCAACTGCAGCGTTGAATTCAACAATTCTGCCTGCAGAACAAGCCAACCCTTCAAATCCCGAACACGGACTGACCACTGCCAGGTTAGGAACGTTTTTAATTAATGCGTGGCGGATGCCAATATTGAAGGTAGGCTTTGTAAAAGCAATAGTTTCAAACCATCCTAGACTGTTTGCTTTTTTCTCAATACCCTCGATGCCTCCACGTAGATCAAAATAATAGCTAAATGTTCCTAGTGCCTCATTAGCTGGTACGCCACCTAACAGCATTTGTGTGCCAGTTAAAGGTTCTACAACTCCCGTCACATTGCCGGCGTGTCTGATATAAAGTTCTGAGGCAGAAGTAACAGAAGTAGCCCCCAAACTCCTCAGCCAAGCTGCAAGAAATAATATCTCTTTTTGCATATTAGCCGTGGGTTTGCTCCCGCTTCTGGCTAAGGCTTCCGCTTCGCTGGCGGTGACGGCAAATAAAAGCGCATTCCACGAAAGTCTTTCATTTGGAAGTATTGCTATATTTCCCAGATCTAAAATCATGCCAGTTTCAGGAAAAGATAGCTTTCTTCCTCTAAAGGAGTGGTAAGCTACAGACAGAGTCGGCGATCGAACATCCATGTAATCGCTTCCCGCCCACAGAGTTTTGAGATTGCCTCTAGTGTCGATCATTTCCAGGCGTAGTTTTTCTGCTAGTTGGGCATCCTTGCCGGCAGCGTGCAGCAAAAAATTTTGAGCCTCTGAATCGGCAAGGTTTGTGAAGCGGTTTAGATAAATGTAATCGAATTCTTTCAGTGCTCTTGCACTGAGTCCTTGAGTTTCAAAAACGAGGGTGACTGGAAGTTCTGAGTTAGGCAGACCGAATGTTTCAAATCCCTGCAACTTTCTCACGCCGGCAGCTTGAGCTAATTCGGCATTGACAGTGGCATCAATAAATTGCTTGCCGGCATAAACTGTGCCTTTTGATGTGGTTATACTGGCAATTTTTTGACCTTCTTTATTGACTGATTGAATTTCTACTTTGCTGAGGATATCGACTCCAGCTTGTAACAGCATTTCTTTCAGGGCTGCACTGGCTTTGCCGGAATCAAGTGCAATTGTCGTAACACCGGATTTTTGCAGGAATTCTTTATAGATTGCCGGCGGTGAACCAAAGGTATCTAAATTTAAAGATTGTTTAAGTTCTTGACTAATCTGACTTCTATCTAAATAAGCAAGGCCGCCTCTTACCAAATGCCCGCCAATTCCTTCTTGCAAGCTTCCTTTAGACATCAGCAGAACTCGCGGATAACGCTTTGTCCGGCGACGATATTCTCTGGCGGCCGAGATAACAGCTAGAACTCCTGGAACTTCATCACCAAAACAGATGACATCGTAATAACGCAGATCCATGACCATTATTTAATAACCTCTCCTGATTTTCATGTTTTCGAGCTGGATCTCAATGTTTGCCGTCAAACTCTCTGTTTTTCCCAAATCTAGCTCTATCTTTCCTGATTTTTGCGATAAATATTCACATATTTCTGGACGCAGAAACCGGGTTTGTTCCCGAAAATTCTCTGTTGAGGGCGATCGATCGGGCGTTGAAAAACCCGGTTTCTGAGCGTCAAGACTGTGTAAGTATTGTGTCTTTACTGCCATCAGCTCAGATTCTCAGGATCAATCCCCAACTCCCGCAATCGCTGAGCTAATCGATCGGAACGTTCAGCTAATCGATCGGCGCGCTGCGATTCCTGTTGGGCGCGCTGCGATGCTTGTTCGGCGCGCTGCGATTCCTGTTGGATACGTTCTGCTGATTGTTTTACCTGTTCTTCAGGTGTCAGATAGCGTTTTCCATCGGCATCGTACCAATACAACCACTCCCTTGCTACCCCAGAATAGTTTCCCCTTTCACAACCAATTCCCAAACCTATTTCTGGCATCCAAATTGGATTTCCTGACTGTAACTCGTACTTTCCATTGACTAGCTTGTGTACTTCCAAATGAGGTTTTCGACGGCGGCGGGAAGAATAAATGACGTAATAAAGTATGCCTAAATCTTGATAAATCTCCAATTTTGTGCTGTATTCCTTGCGATAAGTTGGGGAAACAACTTCTAGCACGAAAAGTGGCATGACATTTTCATCCCACAGCACGTAACTGGGACGCAATTCTTCGTCGTAAAACCGTTCTACTCCTAAACTTAAGAAAGCATCTGGGACAATGGCAGGTTTATCTGGGTGATAATAGATACCCATATCTATGCCAAAAAACCAGTCCATGCGTTCTGCCCAAAGTATCAGCAAGGTTGCTTTTAACAACCCCGGTATTAGTTATTGCAGTTCGTTATCCACAGGCGTTTCATCCGAATCTGGTAGTTCGTCGGCTGAGGGCAAGTTCCTCGGCAAGTTGTACTTTAACATTGCGGCTTTCCTCAAAACTTACTTAAGATTATAGCCTTTCTCTGTTTGGTGATATTTACCTGGTAATGGGTAATTGGTAATTGGTAAATATTATTTATTGAACGAACCGCGAAGACGCTTTAGGCGAAGTCGCGCGTCAGCGCTAGGACGCGAAGGAGAAGCAGAGAAGAAAAGAGAATAGAACGATGATAGGTAATTTTAATTTACTGAAGTTGAATAATTTTTGTGAAATTTGGGATCGGACTGGCGCGATCGACTATACTAAGCTAATCATTCGGTTCTAATGGGGAGCAGCCATTAGAGGAAAGGGGGAAAGTTCGGTGCAAGTCCGGCGCTGTCCCGCAACTGTAATGAAAGCGATGTCGCTTTCTGAGTCAGGATGCCCGCCGATGTGTTTGTTTACATAGTCTCATCTGCGAGGTTCAGCGTGAAGGCCAGAAATCGGAAATTAGTCAGCCTGGGATTGATGGCTGGCTTGAGTTGTTATATTGTCCTAGCATCGGCAACGCCTGCCGCAGCTATGCACATTTCGGAAGGTTTTTTGCCGGTGCAATGGGCGGCGTTTTGGTGGATAGTGGCGTTACCTTTTTTTATAGTCGGTTTGCGATCGATCGCCCGCATTACCAAAGAACACCCGGAACTTAAATTACTGTTAGCTTTAGCAGGCGCATTTACTTTTGTGCTTTCTGCTTTGAAAATTCCTTCGGTAACGGGGAGTTGTTCTCACCCGACGGGTACTGGTTTGGGTGCGATTTTGTTCGGCCCTTCGGTGATGGCTGTACTCGGCGCTTTAGTGCTGCTTTTTCAAGCAATTTTGTTAGCCCACGGCGGCTTGACAACCCTGGGAGCAAATATGTTTTCGATGGCGATTGTCGGGCCGTTTGCTGCATATTTTATCTATCATTTGCTGATGCGAACTGGCAAGCAGCGGGCGGCAATTTTTTGTGCTGCGGCTTTGGCGGATTTGCTGACTTATGTGGTGACTTCCATTCAATTAGCGTTAGCTTTCCCCGCAGCAAGCGGCGGTTTTGTAGCTTCGTTTATCAAGTTTGCTAGCATCTTTGCAATTACTCAAGTTCCTCTGGCTATTAGTGAGGGATTGCTGACTTTATTGGTTTGGAATTGGCTGCATTCCTACGGGAAGCCGGAGTTGGAAACTTTGAATTTATTGAGACAGGAGTCATAAAGTCATGAGTCAGAAAAATACAAGAAATCACCAATCTACTGCGCGAGAAAATTGGATTTTGGTTGCTGCTGTGGTTGCTCTTGCTGTTCTTCCTCTAGTATTTGTCCGAGGTGAATACGGCGGTGCTGATGGGGAAGCCCAAAAGGCAATTACCGAAATTCAACCGGGCTATGAACCTTGGTTCAATCACTTCTTTGAACCTGCTAGCGGCGAAATTGAAAGTTTGCTGTTTGCAACTCAAGCTGCATTGGGGGCTGGCGTAATTGGCTACGCGATCGGGTTATATAAAGGCCGATCGCAATCTCGACAAAATTCCGATCGCAAAACCTTGGAATGAACCATCAGATTGATAGTCTGGCTTATACAAATAGGTTGCGCGGTTTGCCGCCAGCTCACAAACTATCATTTGCGATCGCCCTTTTAATCCTGTCTCTAGTTTCCCATGCAGCGGTGCAGTTGTCGATCGCCCTCTGGTTGACAATCTGGATCGTCGTTTATGCAGGAATTCCGGCGAAACTCTATCTGCGGTTGCTGTCGGTACCGCTGGTGTTTTTGCTGACGAGTTTGCCTGCTTTGGCGATGGGTGCCGTTGCGGGCGATCGAATCCCGGAAATTCAGTGGGATATTTGGCAAGGTTGGGGAATTAGCACCGGCACTTTTTATCTCTATGCGAGCCGCACTGGGATATACCAAGTGAGCTTGCTGTTTGCCCGCGCCTTCGCATCCACAAGCTGTATGTATTTCATCCTGTTGACGGTGCCATTTACCGAAATCTTGCAGATTCTGAGACAATTACGCTGTCCAGAGTTAGTCACAGAACTGCTATTACTAATGTACCGCTTTATTTTTAGCTTATTGGCGATCGCCGACGAACTTTGGACAGCACAAAACTCCCGCTGCGGCTACCGCACTTGGAAGCGGGGAATGCACAGTTTAGGCATTTTAATCGGTCAATTGCTGCTGCGAACTTTAGAAAATTACCGTCAAGTTTCCCTGACTTTAGCCTCGCGCGGCTTCAACGGAGAACTCCGCGTTTGGAATTCCTACCCTTACAAACCATCGCGCAGATATACATTTGAAGCCGTGTTTGGCTGCACGGTTTTAACCCTGTTAAGTATTGTCAGGATACCGGGCGGTTGAAACCGCGTTTGTACAGAATCGGCGGTTAAAACCGCGTCTATACAGACAAAACCTGCCTCCGCAGGTTGAAGAATCGGCGGTTAAAACCGCGTCTATACAGACAAAACCTGCCTCCGCAGGTTGAAGAATCGGCGGTTGAAACCATCTTATTTTCTTCAGTCCGCGGAGGCGGACATTGTTTGTGTAGACGCGGTTTCAACCGCCGTCTCATCTCGGACATTGTTTGTGTAGACGCGGTTTCAACCGCCGTCTCATCTTTGTGACAAAACCATAATATGACTTTTATGAACTAAATTAATGAACTTTATGAATTGACCTTACTAGAAACCTATTGAATAATAGCAATCAATAGCTACTCAGTAGGAATTATATTATGAATAAACGACCTCTCAAAAAAATACTTTATTTCCTCACCACATTATTCACCATATTTCTGGTCACAGTCACTCATGTAGCCGCCCAAGAACTACCATTCTACTGGGAGAATATCAACGTCTTAATCGACGTTCAGACCAACGGAGATATGTTAGTCACCGAAACCCAAAAATATGTATTCACAGCCGACTACAACACTGAACGATATCGCTATATTTCTTTAGATAAGGTCGATGAAATTAAAGATGTGATCGTCGCTGAAAATAATCAAATAATTCCTAGTAGCACTGGGATTGAAAACAATCAATTTTGGATTCGCTGGCAACATGAATTAAAACCGCCAGACTCACATACTTTTGTGATCAAATATCGTGTTGTAGGTGGATTGCAGTTAGATGGTGGGAATACTCTACTTTATTGGAAAGCTATTGCTGCGGGTCGTAAAGCACGGATCAATAGCGCAAAAGTTACGGTGCAATTACCTGAATTTTTGTCAGATAAATTGGTCTCATTTACGACTTTTGGTGCAGCAGCAGTTCCCCGTCAAGTAGATCCTAAAACCTTTGAATTTGTGGCAAGTCAGCCTATTCAACCGGAACAAAAATTAGAAGTGCAGATTGCATTTCCCCAGCCAGTTTTGAATATACCTCAACCTGGTTGGCAACAAAATGGTAATCAGGGAGGAGAAGGCTCTTTCATAGACAACATAATGGGTCTAGTCTTTTTTTTCCTAGTTTGTTTGACATTGTTTATTTGCTTTGTATTTTTTCCGATGATGATGCTTCTATTTGTGGGGAGTTTCAGCGTCATTATTTACAAAAAAAGCAAGGAAGCAATCAATAATCGACGCTGACCTGAGTGTAAAACGCTCAAGCTCAAAGGGACTTATCAAGTTTTGATTCCTGCAACTACTGGCGCTTCAGGAAAGAGGTATGTTACCCATCACTGTGGAAACTGCTCTTATCATAAGGAGTACGAAGAAGTAATTCCAATCATTACCACGAGTGGCGGTGGCGGTGGTGGTTAATATCAACGGAAATTAGACATCGGTTCCCCGGCTCTGCCGGGGAACCAGTAATTTTGTCAATGCTTGTAATCTGATATTTTGTGGTACGAACGATCGCACTCCCTACAAAATCATATTCCAAATATGACTTTTATGAACTTAATTAATGAATTTTATGAATTGACTTTCAAAAAAATTAGTTGAATACTTATCGTAGATAACAACATTTCCGTATATCGTAGCTTAAAGCAGGTTAAAAAACATGACTAAATTAGCAAGTTTGTTTCGCAAACTTTTACTCTTAACACTATCTGTAGCAACAACGATCGCAGCAGCCGGCGCGATCGCCCCACCAGCATCCGCCCAAACCAATCCGCCACCACCCCAAACCCAAGAAGTCCAACCAGCGCCAGAAGAAGGGTTTACTATCCCGATTTGGATTTTTCCCGTAGGCGCAATGTTCCTAGTTTTGATATTTATACCCAAAATTGGTTGGACTTTGGGATTAATCGCGATCGGCGAACGAGAAGTGGGAATTGTCACCAAGAAATTCTCCAGCAAAAACTTGCCATCCAGTAGATTAATTGCCCTCGATGGCGAAGGAGGTTTGCAAGCAGACACCCTTCCTCCCGGCTGGCATTTTGGTTATTTTCCCTGGCAATATAGCATTCGCAAAGAACCAGTCGTTGTCGTTCCTCAAGATGAAATCGGCTTAATTATTGCCAATGACGGAGCCACAATTCCTCCCGATCGCATTTTAGGAACAGTCGTCGATTGCGACAACTTCCAAAATGCCCGCAAATTCCTCACCAACGGCGGAGAAAAAGGACGGCAGCTAGCCATCATCACAACGGGTACTTATCGAATCAATACAGCTATATTTGAGGTCATAACTTCAGCAAATGCCGCTCAGAAAGGGATGGAATCGTGGGAATTGGAAGTATACAAACTTGCTCCAGAGCGTGTGGGAATTGTGACCATACTAGATGGCATTCCCATTGATGAAGGTGAAATAGCCGGCCCCATAATTCCAGGTCACAACAATTTCCAAAAAGCGCAATCCTTCATCAAGGGTGGCGGGCGCAGGGGCTTGCAAGAACAGATAATTCTATCGGGTTCGTGGAACCTCAATCCCTGGTTTGTGCAAGTTGAACAGGTAGAAATGACCGAAGTGCCGATCGGTTATGTAGGCGTAGTAATTTCCTTTGTGGGGGAATCGCAAAAAGATGTAAGTGGGGAAGCTTTTACCCACGGAAATCTGGTCAGCAAGGGCAATAAAGGTGTGTGGGTAGAGCCGCTTTATCCAGGCAAACATCCTGTCAATACAAAAGTGATGAAAGTCGAACTTGTTCCCACAACAGATGTAGTTTTAAACTTCACATCACGGTTCAGCGGAGAACACGGCTATGACTCTAAGTTAAGTGCGATGAAATTGCTTTCTTTTGACGGATTTACCTTTGAGTTAGAAATTTTCCAAATCATTCATGTCGGTACTTTAGATGCACCGAGAGTGATTTCGCGCCAAGGTTCAATGCAGAATCTAATTGACCAAGTGCTGCGTCCAATTGTGGGCAATTACTTCCGCAATTCCGCTCAAGAATATACCATACTCGATTTTTTGATCGCCCGCAGCGATCGCCAAGCAGAGGCGGCAGAACACGTTCGTCAGGCATTGCGCGCCTATGATGTACAAGCGGTTGATACCCTGATTGGTTTGATTTCGCCACCAGGGGAGTTGATGCAAACGTTGACCGATCGCAAAATTGCTCAGGAACAGGAGAAAACCTACGAAGCGCAGCGCAGTTCGGAGTCCCAGCGTCAAGAATTGGTGCGTGCAACTGCGATCGCCAATATTCAACATGAGGTGGTGGGGGCAGAACAAGGTGTGAAAATTGCTCAATTGACTGCTAGCGCTGCGATCGAACACGCCAGCGGTGAAGCACAAGGAATTCGCTTGATGGGACAAGCAAAAGCCGATGCTTATCAAGTTGGTGTCAGTGCTTTGGGTATCGAAAGTTACACGATGTTGCAAGCTATTCAGGCGATCGCAGATGGCAGCGTTCGCGTCGTACCCGATGTCGCAGTCAACGGTAGCGGCGGCGGTGGAGGTTTGCTTGACGGTTTGATGGCAACATTCATGCGGAATGAAACCACCACCAAAAATGGAGACAAAGCAGGAGAATTACCTGTAATTAATGGACACAAATCGGAGCCTCTTGTTGTGAATTATGTCGCTGAATTTACCAATAGCAAAGATTAATTTTGTATCAGTGAAGTCTCCGTAGTTACCGAAGTCTCCGAATCATTCACCTCTTGCTAAATTTGAGGCTGTTGCTGAAAATGATCTGGATTCTGTACTTGGTAAATTCTCCGATATTTGAGTTAAACGGTGCAAATTTTAGAGAGGTATTAATTCCTCTCTGAATTTCTTTAGTCAATGCTAAAACTTGGTAATTCATAAAAATACAGGTAGAAAATGATGAAATTTATAGTTAAACACAAACACATGAATGCACCAAAGTTGATGATAGTTGCTTTAAGTGCGATCGCCCTAGCATTATCGGTCAATGGATTATCTGCGAAAGCCGCAGAAACGCCACCCGCAAACAGTGGAAAAACATTTGGTGATTGGTGTCGCGAGTATGTTTCTTTGAGTTCAGAAACTAGACATACTGTGGAAGCACTTTTAGAAAAAGCAGGGACTGTTGACTGCGATGCAGCTAATCAGAAACTTTCGAGTTTCGCGTATCTCGTCCTCAGTAGCAATGAAATCACAGATGTCAAACCATTACAATCCTTGACTAGGCTGACTTGGTTAGACCTTAGCGACAATCAGATCACCGATATCAGACCATTGCAATCCTTGACTAGAATGGTTCGGCTAGAACTCAAAAACAATCTTCTCAGCGACATTCAACCCTTACAATCCTTCGCTAACCTGACTCAAATTAACCTAGATAACAATAAAATCAGCGATATCAAACCCTTACAATCTTTGACAAAACTGACTAAGCTCGACCTCAGCAACAATCAAATCAACGACATAAAATCATTGCAATCTTTGACTAACCTGACTAATGTCGTCCTCAGTGACAATAAAATCAGCGACATCCAATCATTGCAATCCTTGATTAAGCTGACTAATCTCACTCTCATAAATAATCAAATCAGTGATATCAAACCATTGCAATCCTTGAGAAAACTGACTAATCTTACCCTCAGTCGCAATAAAATCAGCGATATCCAATCATTGCAATCCTGAACCAACTTGACAATAATTTACCTAGATACCAATCAAATCAGTGATATTAAACCATTACAATCCTTGACTAACCTGAAAGAGATTTACCTCAACAACAATCAAATCAGCGATCTTAAACCATTGCAATCCTTGACCAAGGTATTCACCCTTAACCTGGACAACAATCAAATCAGCGATATCCAACCATTACAATCCTTGATTCAGCTAATTAATCTATACATGAGTAACAATAAAATTAGCGATATTAAACCATTACAATCTTTGACTGACCTAACGTCACTCAACCTAGAAAAAAATAAACTCACCGATATCAAACCCCTGCAATCTTTGACTGAGCTTCGTTATGTCTACCTCAGCGGAAATCCGATGTCTTCCCAAACTTGTCCTCTTCAGGAACGGTCTATATGTAATTGGGAACCCTTAAATTATCCTTAAATCCGAAAAGTTGACACTTCTGAAAGTTAGAGGGACAAAAATATGACATTTATAATTGGAGAAAAACACATGAATTTACAAAAATCGACCGCAGTTACTTGTAGTACACTCATCATCCTAGCATTATCTGGAAATGCACTTTCAGTTTTAGCAGCAGAAACGCAACCCGCAAACAAAACATTTGGTGATTGGTGTCGCGAAAAAGCTGCTTTGAGTCCCGAAGCTCAACATACTATTGAGGTGCTGTTGCAGCAAGCTGAAACTACTAATTGTGCTGAAGCTAATGAGACGCTTTCCACTATCGAGGAACTCCAACTAGACGAAAATCAAATCAGCGACATCAAACCATTGCAATCTTTGACTAAACTGACTCAGTTGTCCCTCAACAATAATAAAATTAGCGATATTAAACCCTTGCAATCGTTGACTAAATTGACTGTACTGAATCTCGGCGCGAATCAAATCAGCGATATCACACCATTGCAATCGTTGACTAATCTGACTAATCTCTTCATCAGTGTCAATCAAATCAGCGATATCAAACCATTGCAATCGTTGACTAACCTGACTGAGCTTTTTATCAGCCACAATCAAATCAGCGACATCAAACCATTACAATCTTTGACCAAACTGAATACGCTCTTCCTCATGAACAATACAATCACTGATATCAAACCATTACAATCCTTGACTAAACTGAATTGGCTCGCACTCGAAAACAATCAAATTAGCGACATCAAACCATTGCAATCCTTGACTAACCTGACTGCTCTCGATCTCAGCAACAATCAAATCAGTGACATCAAACCCTTACAATCTTTGACTAACTTGTATCAGGTCAAGCTCAACGGAAATGCAGTTCCCCTCCTAAGATTATCTACAAATGAACCTTCCCCGTCACTCGCAGAAAAGCAACCAGAAAATAGTGGAAAAACATTTGGTGATTGGTGTCGCGAAAAAGCTTCTTTAAGTCCAGAAGTTCAACATACTATTGATGTGCTGTTAAAGGAAGCTGATACTACTGAGTGCGATGCCGCTAATCAGATACTTTCAAGTCTCACGGAACTCGGCCTCGACAGCAATGAAATCAGCGACATTACACCGTTGCAATCTTTAACTAACCTGACTTCGCTCGGTCTCGGCTACAATCAAATTATTGACATCAAACCGCTAGAATCATTAACTAACCTGACTTCGCTCGGTCTCTTCAACAATCAAATCAGCGACATCAAACCCTTGCGATCATTAACTAACCTGACTTCACTCAGCATCACCAACAATAAAATTAGCGACATCAAACCCTTGCAATCCTTGACCAAACTGACCGAACTCGATCTCAGATACAATCAAATTAACGACATTAAACCCTTGGAATCCTTGACTAACTTGACTAAACTCAACCTCGGTACTAATCAAATTACCGACATCCAACCCTTGCAATCTTTAACTAACCTGACTTCACTCGAACTCAACAACAATAAAATCAGCGACATCAAACCATTGCAATCTTTGACTAACCTGAATTCGCTATTGCTCAATAATAATCAAGTCACAGACATCAAGCCCTTACAATCTTTGAGTAAACTGACTTGGATATTCCTCAGTTCCAATCAAATTAGCGACATCAAACCTTTGCAATCTTTGACTAATCTAATTGAACTCAACCTCAACGAAAATCCGATCGAGCCTAAAACTTGCCCTCTCCAGCCAGAATCTATCTGTAGTTGGGGACCAGTATTTGTCTTCTAAAAGTTGACTGTTCAGCAAAACAGCCAATTTTGATGACACTCACGTGGGGGTGGGCATCCTGCTCGCCCAGAACATACAAATATGACTTTTATGAACTTAATTAATGAATTTAATGAATTGACTTTAACCGCAATCTCTTGAATAATGATTGTAACTAACAAGTTTTAAGTAGAAATCATATAAGGATCAAAACTATGTTCCAAGATGACAGAAACAATTCCCCACCCAGATTGTTTATTATTGCTTTAGTCTTAATTGGGTTTGGCGCATTCAAGTTTTTTCCCGGTTTATTCGCATCCAAAAGTTCAGATATATCTACTTCTACACCTACATCGGGTGCGAGTCCAGATGCGATAGCAAATCGCATCAGTTTAGGGAATCAGCTATTGGTGACATCCCAAACCACACCAGATAAACAAGCAGGTATTGAAGCTTTTAAGAGCGGAGATTTCTCAACTGCGATTCAAAAATTTCAGGCTTCGCTAAAACAAACTCGCAACGATCCAGAAACAGTTATTTATTTGAATAATGCCACAGCTCGCATTAGTCCTGCCTTGTTAAAAATTGCTGTCAGCGTCCCCATTGGTAGCAACCCCAATGTCGCTCAAGAAATCCTCCGAGGTGTCGCTCAAGCTCAATCGGAAGTCAATAATAGCGGTGGCATCAATGGCGCAAAACTGCAAGTAGAAATTGTGAACGATGACAACAATCCAGCAATTGTTAAAGAAGTTGCAAACACATTGACAAAAGATCCAACAATATTAGCAGTAATTGGACACAATGCTAGCAACGCCTCTCTTGAAGCAGCTCCGATATATCAGCAAGAAAAACTGGTAATGGTGACACCGACTAGCTTGGCGAACAATCTCTCTGGATTTGGCAGTTACATTTTTCGGACTGTCCCGAATATTAGTATTATGGCGGCTCCCTTAGCAGAATATGCAGTCAAAACAGGCAAAACTAATATTGCTATTTGTTATGACTCCCAAGCACCGGATAATATATCATTTAAAGATGAATTTGTGGCTGCTCTAATTGCTGCTGGAGGCAAGTTAGTTCCGACTGTTTGCGATTTTTCAGTCCCTTCTTTTACTCCCGAAAGTGCGATCGCCGATGCAGTCAGTAAAGGCGCACAAGGATTGATGTTAGCACCCCACATCGATCGCATCGATCGCGCGATTTCTCTGGCTCGCACCAATCAAGGCAAATTGCCACTCTACGGCAGCACGACAATGTACACGTTTCAAACGTTAAAAGATGGGCAAAAGAGCGTTGACGGGCTTGTTTTGCCTGTTCCCTGGCATCCTGAAACCAATCCCGGTAGCACTTTCCCCAAGAATGCTGCTCAGTTGTGGGGAGGAGTAGTAAATTGGCGCACCGCAACGAGTTTTGATGCGACTCAAGCTGTCATCGCGGGATTGAAGCAAAGTAATACGCGGGAAGGGTTACAAGAAGCATTCAAAAGTCCTAGTTTCTCGACACCGGGAGCTAGCGAGAAAGTGAAGTTTTTGCCAACGGGCGATCGGGCTGGGAAGCCGATTTTAGTGCAAGTTAAACAAGGAGGAAGCACTGGCTATAACTTTGTCCCGCTGCGATAAGTTTGTTAAGTGCGATCGGGTTCATTCTTTGTGGAACAGGCAGGAAAGCCTGTTTCTAAGAATAGTGAAAATTGCCACAATTCAATTAATTTTTTGTAAAACAGGCCGGAAATCCTGTTGCTGACAAATTTTTATGATAAGCTGGAATCAGTCGATTAAAGGAGACCGTTGTGTATGATCGCGCAAGTTGAAACGAAAACCTACCAGGCTGAGGAATATCTAGAATTGGAAATCAATTCTGAAGAGCGACATGAATTTATCAATGGGGAGATAATTCTGATGGCGGGTGGCACACCGATTCACAACGAAATTACTAGCATCTTAAATTCTGTTTTGAGGGTAAGTCTCAAGGGTAAACCTTACAGTATTTTTTCATCCGATCAGCGGCTTTGGGTTCCGCAGTTTAACAACTATACTTACCCTGATGTGATGGTAGTAGCGCGCCCGATCGAGTTGCAATCTGGACGGACGGATACAATTACCAATCCTGTGCTGATTGCGGAAGTGCTTTCTAAAAGTACCAAAGCTTATGACCGCGATGAAAAGTTTGCGGCCTACCGTAGTATTCCGAGTTTTCAGGAGTATTTATTGATTGACCAATATCGACTACAAGTGCAGCAATATTCTAAAGCTGAAGCGAATAAGTGGATTTTTTCGGAATATAGCTGTGCGGGCGATCGAGTTTCATTAACTTCTATTTCTGTGGAAGTTGTGCTGGCAGATTTGTATGAAAATATTGACTTTGATGTTATACCTAATCCGGCTTAAATATCTAGGCGGATTAGGCTTGTCTAAGAGCGGTTTTAACCGCCCACTCTTATTAATCGATCGCCCGTGAATTCCTAGCTCTAACCAACAAGCCGTGTTTTGGAGCAAAAATCATCGCCAACACAAACAGCAGCGTTTGCAAAACAACAATACATCCGCCCGTCGCACCATCTATGTGATAGCTGATATAAGTTCCCATCACGCTAGAAAATACCCCAGTCGCCATCGCAATCAACATCATGTGGTCAAAATTATCGCTCAATAAATAGGCGGTTGCTCCCGGAGTCACCAACATTGCTACTACTAAAATAATCCCTACTGTCTGAAGTCCAGCCACTGCGGTGAGCGATAGCAAAGATAGCAGCACGTAATAGAGAAATGTGATATTTAAACCGATCGATCGCGCGTGAGTCGAATCAAAACAAAATAAAATTAAATCTTTGCGTAAAACTGCCAGCGTCACTAAGCTGATGACACTAATAATTACAGTTTGAACAATATCAGCATCGGAAATGCCTAAGACATTGCCAAATAAGATATGCGTCAAGTCGATCGAACTTCTGACTTTAGAAACTAACACTAAACCAAAGGCAAAAAATCCAGTAAACACTAAACCGATTACCGTATCTTCTTTGATGCGAGTTTTCGCTTTGATAAAGCCGATCGCAATTACGGAGCCCACACCAAACACAAACGCCCCCACCGCCAAAGGAATATTCAGCACATAAGCAATCACAACCCCCGGCATCACCGCATGGGAAACCGCGTCACCCATCAATGCCCATCCTTTCAAAGTCATATAGCATGAAAGCGCCGAACAAACAAGCCCGACTAAAGCGCTGATTAAAATCGCTTTTAGCATAAATTCATGCTGCAACGGTGCGGCAAACCACTGAATTAAATCCATTATTTTTTCTCCAAATCGACTTGAGTTAACTGAGATCGGACACCACAATCAATAATCCTATAGGGGCGGGTTCGCGATCGGGCATTAAACGTGCAAACCCACCACATAACACTTTGTTGACATTGCTACAATATCTCAGGTTGACCGACTTTTTGCAGAGGAAAAATCGCCAACGGAACCGCCAAAAGTTCGCGAAAGATTTTCCTCTGTAAACACATCAGAGGTATTGCCATAGGCGAGAATGCTGCGATTAATTAACACTACTTGGTCGCAAAAGGTAGTAATAGACTCTAAATCATGGGTAGAAACGAGAATTGTATGTCCTGTTTGACGCAGTTCCATCAACAAATCAATCATCATTTTCTCTGTTTTGATATCGACTCCGGCAAAGGGTTCATCCAGTAGCAAAACCGTTGCTTGTTGCGCCAGAGCCCGCGCAAAAAAGGTGCGTTTCTTTTGTCCGCCGGATAACTCTCCGATTTGCCGATCGCCCATCTGCCACATTTCCACCCTTTCCAAGCTTTCTCGCACCACTTGTTTGTCGATCGATCCAGGAATCCGCAACAGATTCATGTACCCATAGCGCCCCATCATCACCACATCGCGAACATTCACCGGAAAATTCCAATCTACCTCTTCCGACTGAGGCACATAGGCAACCAAATTGCGTTTTTGCACTTGACGAATCGGCAACCCATTAATTAAAACTCGTCCGGTGTTTGGCTTCACAAACCCCATGATGGCTTTAAACAACGTGGATTTTCCCGCACCATTCATCCCCGCCAAACCGCAAATCGTCCCTGCTTTGAGTTGCAGAGAGGCGCTGTGCAAGGCAACTTTGCCGTGATAGGCAACAGTGACATTTTCAATATCGATACTGATTCCATCCATCTAATTTTCTCCCTATTATCAATTACCTACAGAACTTACGCAGGGGGGTAAAAACCCAGTTTCTTGCGAGATACCTCGTTGCTAAAGCCAAGATTTTTGGAGAAACCGGGTTTTTGGGCTCACTGTTCTCCTTTATTTTCCCTGTAACCCTTTTATCAAAGTATTGACATTGTATTCAAGTAACTTAAGATAGGTTGATGCTGGGCCTTCCGCTGGAGAGAGGGAATCGACATAAAACACCCCGGCAAATTTGGCGCCTGTTTCCTTGGCTACCTGAAGCTGTCCTTCGTTGCTGATGGTGCTCTCGCAGAATACAGCAGGTATTTGGTTTGCTTTGACTGTATTAATCACCCGTTCGACTTGTCTCGGTGTGGATTGTTGTTCGGCGTTGACAGGCCAAATATAAACTTCTTTCAAACCGTAATCGTTGGCAAGGTAAGAAAAAGCGCCTTCACAACTTACTATGTAGCGTTTTTCCGGGGGAATGGCTGAAATAGCTTGTTTGAGTTTTTCGTCGATCGCCCGAATTTGTTCACTGTATTTTGCCGCATTTGCGTTGTATGCTGCAGCATTAGCCGGATCGATATTTCCTAAAGCCTTGCGAATATTATCAACATAAATTAAAGCATTTTTGGGCGACATCCAAGCATGGGGATTTGGTTGACCTTGATAGGCATCTTCAGAAATATTAACGGGTTGGACTCCCTCGCTCAAAGTAATGTGGGGAACCTTGGGAAAACTGTTATAAAATCGAGTTGCCCAGCGTTCTAAGTTCAACCCATTATCTAAAATTAAATCGGCTTTTTGCCCTCGTGTTAAGTCGCTGGGAGTGACTTCATAGCCGTGAATTTCCGCCCCTGGCTTGGTAATGGATTCAACAGTTGCCTTGTCACCGGCGACGTTCTGCGCCATGTCTGCCAGCACCGTGAAGGTGGTGAGAATGACTTTTTTATCTTTTCGGGTCAAATCGGTGGCGGTTGTGCCTGAAGCTGGATTTTGGTTGGTTTGAGGCTGGGTCGTCTGAGTGTTGCACCCGCTGAGACAAACTGCCAGTAGCAGCCCGAATCCTAGGAGATGATGTTTTTTCCTAGGGGGAGAGTCCGGGAGGGGGAGAGGGGGATTTAGGGTAATTTGACGGTTTTTCCGCATATCTTCAAAAATTCCAAGTGAAATTCGCTAGAGTTTGCAGCAGACGGTACGATCGACGATCGCTGATTTTCATAATCTTTTCATTTTTTAAATTTATCACAGAACCCGTAAAAATGAAAGAATTATGAAAAATGGGGTAAATGGGCGATCGCCCAACAGAATCAGTATTTTGTGAAATATCTAAAATAGTGCTAATATCTCGGCAGATCGATCGGCTCTGATGGAGAACAGCCATCAGACGCAAGGGGGAAAGTTCGGTGAAAATCCGGCGCTGTCCCGCAACTGTAATGAGATAATACTAGGATAGTTAAATCTCTGAGTCAGGATGCCCGCCGATTTGTTTACCTGTTGTTTTCATCTGCGAGGTATAGATGATGGTTAGTTTAGTATTTTTACAATTAATCTACTGTTGTTGTCGGTTTGTCGAGCGCGAATGACAAGGGAATTTTGGATTTTGTGGCAAAAGTTGGAAATTTATGCAGATCGCGTGTTATTAACATATATGCAAGCGCTGGGAAGAATTTCAACCCTCCCGGAAATCCTCAAATTTACCCAATTCTCCTCATGTCGAAGCAAACATCAATTTCTATTTCCAAAGTAACTCGCTACCAAAATGCAGCGCTGAATTACTATTTGGGGTTGACAGATTCGCCGTATCTTCATTACGGCTATTGGAAGACTCTGCCTGTGCCTGCTGACGAACTCACCATCGCGCGGCTGCGTTTTGCTCAGCAAGCTTACACAGATAAATTGTTAGATTTTATCCCCAAAGAAGTCAAGACTTTGCTGGATGTAGGATGCGGGATTGGTGGAAATGCGGCTTATTTGCTTGATCGAGGTTTTGCAGTGGAAGGGCTCGCACCCGATCCGTTCCAACAACAGCGTTTTCTTAAGTGTACAGGCGATCGGGCAGTTTTCCACCTCACTAAATTTGAAGACTTCCAAGCCACCCACTCCTACGATTTGGTTCTGTTTAGCGAAAGTAGCCAATATATGTCTGCTGTCGATATAGCTAAAGGTGCGGCGACTGTACTCAATCTTGGAGGCTACGTACTGCTTGCGGATATGATGCGATCTAATCCTAATTATACAGAAGGAATGTTTTCTAATTGTCATGTTGTCAAAGAGCTGGAAACTGCATTAATGCAAGCCGGGTTTAATTTAGTAAAAACTGAGGATATTTCCACTCATATTTTACCAACAATTGACCTATATGTCGATACTTTCCGCAGGTATGGACTGAACACAATGATTTATGTTGCGGATTTAATTTCGATCGCAGTTCCGCCAATTCATAAATTCCTGCGTTGGATATTTCGTCGCTGGTTTAAAAAATTGGTGGTTGAAGGATTGGAGGCGAGTCAACTTTTTGAGCAACATCTTTGTTATGAAATTAAACTTTGGCAGTTGACAGAAAAAGATGGACGTGGCTAATAATTAAGTCCGATCGAACTTTTTATTAAATGCTGTAATTGTCATCGCGCTTCGGGAAAGCAATCGCATAGTCTCGGCGATTGCTTCACTAAGAGTTCGCAATGACATATTAAGCTAAGCTGTTGCGGCATTTAAATTTGATTTTGGGCGGGCTAGAAGCCCACCCCACAAATACCAATTACCAAATACCAAATACCAATTACCAATTACCAATTATCAATTACTAATTATCAATTACTAATATATGTCTCAATCAATTCTCGAATTCGCTCGCACTTTCTACTCCTATCCCTGCGGTTCGCGAGTAGCAATTCAGGACTTAAGCCTCAAAGTCCCCGCCGGGAAGCGCTGCGGGCTGATTGGTCAAAACGGCTGCGGTAAAACCACCTTTTTCCTGCTAGCAAATGGTTTGTACCAACCGCAACAGGGAATTATTCGCTGGGAAGGTGAACCATTCCGCTACGATCGCAAATATCTCACGCAACTGCGCCAACAAATCGGACTCGTCTTTCAAAATCCCGAACATCAATTAGTTGCTTCGACGGTAGAAGAAGATATCTCCTACGGATTGTACAACTTAGGATTGCCCGAATCAGAAATTGGTCAAAAGGTGCAACAGGCGATCGACCAATTCAACTTAAGCGAACTCGCCCGCGAACCAATCCATAACCTCAGTTTAGGACAAAAAAAGCGCGTTTCGATCGCAGATATCATGGTTCTCAAGCCCAAACTGCTACTGTTAGATGAACCTACCGCCTATCTCGATCCGCGCCACACCCGACAACTGATCGGTTTGCTGCAACAAATTCACGCGGCCGGAACCACCATACTTTTAGCAAGTCACGACCTCGATTTCATCTACCGCTGGGCTGATTGGGTGTTTGTGATGGATCGCGGAAAACTGATTCTAGAAGGCACTCCCGAAGCCGTTTTTGCTCAGCGGGATGTCTTGGAACAATTGCAACTTGGTGTACCGCTGGCGATCGAGCTAATCGACCAAATCAAGGCGATGTTTCAAACAGATGATCGCTCAAAAACGCCTAATTTCGAGGAATTGCAACAACAAATTTTACAAGCACGTCGGCTGCTTTAACGGGACTTAGACAATTGATAATTGGCGTTGCTGATTCACGGTATGAATTCCCTTTTCGCTTGAAGTTACAAAATTCACCCTCCGAGGGTTTATAGCAATTGCGAAATCTTGAATTCATACCTGTATCCAGCAACGCCGCCCGTGGGGGTAAGTTCAGATTAGACATTACCAATTACCCAAAATTGATTGAGGAAAAAGCCGATCGCAGCACTGCCGATCGGCACAGTCAGATTGTCAATTCCCAGTTTAGAAACCGACTCCAAAGTAGCAGCAACCAAAGCCACAATTGCTGACACCGCCCAAGTTTGCCAAACATTGCCTTGAACGAAGAGCAAAATCAAACTGCTAACAGCAAAACTCACCAAATACATAGTTGCAGAACCTTCCCAACTCTTCTGGATTCCCCAAACTCGATAAATATATTTGCCGTATTTTTTGCCGATGACAGCGGCCAATCCGTCGCCCCAAGCCATCACTAAAATGCCCAAAGCTGCGTATTCCTGATGTTGTAGCGGCCAAAACCAAGCGACGAGAACGCTAATACTCACAGCATAGAAAAAAGTCCCGAAACTCTTGCGGTTGATACTGTTAAGACTGGGCAAAATCGGCAGTTGGTAGGAAATTAGGGCGATCGCACCTGCTAAAATTCCCGCCGAAATCCCCACCCAACCGGGTATTTCGAGCCACCATGCTAGCAAAATCACATTTCCAGTACCCATGTGCACCACCTTCCGCGATACTTCAGGATCGACAGAAGTAAAGCGATTTAACCCTTCAGCTACCAGTAAAATCAAACCCAGCCAGATACCCACGAGGGAAATTTGCAACCACACAGTCGGAATTTCAGATAATATAGACACGATATTTAGGAAAAACTGCGATCGGGCAATGTTTATAACTTTAGTGGAAATAGGAAACTTGATTATTAGACTTGAGTTGCACTCAATCGCAGACAAGATTAAATTATCTGCGTCTATCGGTGTTTGTAAGCTGTTCCACATTTAAACTGCATTATTTGTGGTCTATACCCCATACTGTAAGGGGTTCAGGCAAGAAATTTAAATGACTAACAGCTTACGCTGGAAATCTGCGGTTAACAGATCGATGGAATATTTATGCAACTCAAGTCTAGTCCTGCACGCATCAATACCAAAGAAACCGGGTTTTTTACCGATATTAAGGGCTAGGATGCACTATTTTGGTAAAAAAACCGGTTTCTGACTGCCCCTGCGTAAGTCCCGTTACACTGGCACTTCCGAGAGGGGACGTTTGCTGTCAGCTACAGCGACGGCTTGTTGCAAGGCTGTGGTGCGATCGGTCAACATCCGTTCGGGCGAGATCAGATCCAACAATCCCAACTTCTGCAAGCGCTGCTGAATTTTGGTGCTGGCACCGACAATGTAAACCTGCAAGCCCTTATCGCAAGCATCGCGAATCGCATTTTCGATCGCCAGCGAAGCCGTCACCCCCAGCATCGGCACCTCAGTCAAATCCATCACCAAAGCATCCGCATCCTTCATAGCATTATGTTCGCGGGCGATCGCCTTCGACAACCCAAAAATCATCGGGCCGCTCAAACAGAACAGCAACACGCGCCCCCTACCCCGATCTAACAGTTGCTTGTCCTCATCGCTGAGGATCGCATCATCATCATCCGTATCGGAAATCAGCTTCACTCCGGCAGATTGCAAATTGCTCAACCGTTCGATCGTTAGAATATTAGCAATAAACACGCCAACACCCACGGCCACAATCAGATCCACAAACACTGTCAAAAACATCACCCCGTACATGATCAGGGAGCCCTTAACAGATACCTTGTGCGATCGCTTCAGGAAACTCCAGTCAAGGATATCAATCCCCACCTTCAGCGCAATCCCCGCCAACACCGCCATCGGAATCGGTTGAGTTAACTTCGCCGCCCCCAAAACCACCACCAGCAACACCAACGCCCGAGTTAAACCCGACAACGCCGAAGTCGCACCTGTTTGGATATTGACCACAGTTCCCATCGTTGCCCCGGCGCCCGGCAAGCCACCACAGATCCCTGACACGATATTGCCAATCCCTTGACCGATCAACTCCTTATCGGACTTGTGCTCGGTTCGCGTTAGACTGTCCGCCACCACCGCCGTCAGCAAGGTATCGATACAGCCCAGCATCCCCAGCATCACCGCATCCACAAACATCACCGTGATTTGACCTGCGGAAAAAGTCGGCAATTGCAAGGGGGGCAGTCCCACCGGAATTTCGCCAATCCGGCGAATATCCGCGCCCTGAAACACAGTCAGGGAAATTACCGTGCCGACAATCAGCGCTATCAATTGCGGCGGCACTAATTTCTTGATTTGTTTGGGCATCAGAAAAATGATCGCCACCGTCAAGGCACCGAGAATTGCTTCCGGCGGATTTACGTTTGCCAGCAACTGCGGAATTGCCATAAAAGTGCCCAAAACACCGCCCTTGGGAGGGGCTTGACCCAGAAACGGTGCAATTTGCAGAATGATCAAAATCACGCCAATTCCCGACATAAAGCCAGAAATCACGCTGTAGGGCATCAGGGTGACGTATTTCCCTAGCTTGAAAATACCAAAGATGATTTGAAACACCCCCGCCAGCATCACCACGGTAAAAGACATCGCCAGTCCTTGTTCGGGATTGCTAGCGGTGAGGGATGCGACGATCGCCGTCATCACCACAGTCATCGGCCCCGTGGGCTCGGAAATCAGTGTTGGGGTGCCACCAAACAGCGCCGCAAAGAAGCCAACGCAGATGGCACCGTACAGTCCCCCGATCGGCCCGATTCCGGAAGCGACCCCGAAGGCCAGGGCCAGGGGCAGCGAGACGATCGCAGCCGTGACACCGCCGAAGATGTCGCCCTTGAGATTATTGAAACGAATCTGATTAGTTATTGACATGAGTGGTGCATTAATAAACTAGACAGAATTTAACAATGCTGACTTTGATCCCTTCACCCTGTCTCAGGGCAAAAGTTTTTCTGACAGGCATGACAGATAGCACAAGCAGGTGAGACTCTAGCAAGAGCCTGCGATCGCTCATCAAAAAGCCTAAGCTGGTAAATAGTTAATTTTTTCCTTATTTTTTAATGTACGGTAAAATTTGCACCTATAAACTTTTTTTTTTAATTTTTTTTTTTTAATCCAGACCTCCAAAAACCTGGTGGGCTGGCAAAAATACTTAGTTGGAGTAATTTATAGTGCTTGCACCTCGATCTAAACACCCGATTTCTGCTGTTATTCAACCGATTCAAGTCAATGATACAATAGTCAGTCGGTTTAGCGAACTGGAAACTGTTAGCCCCATCATTGCACCAAATCTTTACCACTATTTGTTTGCAGCAAATTTTAAAAAATTCTACCCCAAGTATCGTCGAACATCAAAGAAAGCAAAAGTTTCAATAGGGATACGAGCAGTTTTTAGAGCGCTCTGTGAATGTTAAAATTTAGAGGAAAATAGGTTTTATGGCTGTGCAGTATGTCTTAATTATTCATGAAGTGGAAAATTATGCAGCTTGGAAAAAGGTATTCGATAATGCTAAAAACATCCGCAAAGAAGCTGGAGAGCGCTCCTATCAGGTTTTGAAGTATGAAAAGGAACCCAATAAAATTGTTCATTTCTCGGCGTGGACATCAACAACAGATGCCAGGGCGTTCTTTGAGTCGCCTGCATTGGTTAAAATTAGAGATGAAGCGGGAGTCAAAGTTCCTGAATTTATCTATTTAGACCAATTAGAGTCAGGAGTATGGTGAAAGACGAATTTCTAAGTAGTTAAATAAAATTGAGCGCACAAACAACTGATATAATATATAGCGGTTATCTGATAGATGAGGTATGCAGAAACCCTGTATTCTCAAGCTTTCTAGGTAAAAATTCATACCTCACCTTTTTGAGAAAGGCTACATAGGGGTTCTCAGATCATCGAGGAGGTATGTAGAAAGCCTGTACGATCAAGCTTTCTAGGTAAAAATTCATACCTCACCTTTTTGAGAAAGGCTATAGTACCAATAGTTCGGACAGTTTTTTAACAGTTCTGTAAGCCGATGGCGAGGAAGCCCTGCCATTTTTAACGCATTTTAGGCAACGAGTGCGATCGAGTTAAACGAAAGAAAAAATAGTTCACTACTATATAGCCAGTAAGGGTTTCGGACACTCGATAGGATCGAAAGCTGTCCGAATTATTGATAGTACAACAAATCACAAAAAATGGTATATTAATATAAGTGCGTAAACAATTAAGAGAATACTAAAAAAAAATGGTGTTGCACATTCTTTACTCATCCCCTAACACTTTTAAAGGAGACCAAATAAGGAGATGAAGAAATTTTTTCTCAGGTTATTGCTGGGAACGTTATTATCTCTTGGGATTTTGGCGATCGCACCAATGCCAGTTATAGCCGTCGGTACGATGCCCCAAGCGCCATTATCAGCAGAACTCGATATTTTTTTGACTTCTCTTCCTCGCGATTATTACACGATTACAAATACAGAAGCTCTCAAAAGTATTGTCAAAAAGGATAATGCTTTATTAATTGATGTCAGACAGCCTTCTGAATATACCTCTGGTCACATTCCCAATGCCATTAATATTTCCTTGCAAACTTTAACCGCAAATCTTGATAAAATTCCAAAAGATCGCCCTGTAATTCTTTATTGCACAACGGGCTATCGAACGGCAATGGGAGTTATGACTTTGCAAATGTTAGAATATACTAACGTGCGGGCTTTTCCTCCTAGCATTCAAGGTTGGAAAGCAGCAGGAGAACCTTTGGAAAAGTAGAATGTAATTATTTCAGCCCATTCATGAAAAAGAGGAATCTTGATGATCCAATATCGTGTCAAAAAAATGTTTTCCCAGTTCCTATTGCTAGGAGCCTTAGTGTTGACTTTATCTCTGGGCTTAGGAATGTTAACTACTCCCCATGCAGTCGCAGCAATTCGACAACTAGAAGAAGCACCAGGACAAATCGTTTACCAATCCAGGGAAACCCTCAAAGATCAGCACGGAAGTAGCTGGCAGGCGATCGCTTTTCAACGTGTTTCTCCTAATGGCGAAATGAGTTTAGAACTGCGTTTAGTCGGCTTCCCTGGTGGGGTAGAAATTGACCGCACTCAGCCATTATTGTTGACGGATTCACTAGGTCAAACCCTGACTGCTTCTGATACCTCTAGCACTATTTTTACTGATTTATCCGCTCCCGAACCTCATGTAAGTCAGTATGACATTCTGCCGTTGTTACCGGAGTTGCAGGCAGAAATTCCCCTAAAGTTGACGATATCAACGCTCGGCGGTGAAGCGATAGAGCTATCAGTTTCACCATCTTTTGTGCAAGAGTGGAAAACCCTCTTGTCTTCAAGAGAGTAGGTTTGGTTGAGTAGGAGAATTCAAATCAGCGCTGTCAGACTAGGCGGTAATCTCAAATCTTGGCTGTTATAACCGCCCGGTATTCTCTCGAAATCCTCTTTCACAACTGGCGTTTCAACAACTCTCGCACTGCCGCAAAAGCCCTCTCCCGCCACTCCACCGGCAGCAGCGACAATCCCAAACCAGCCCACATTTTCGCCTCAGAAACAGACTTTCCAGCCCTGACCATCTGCCGCCCTTGGGCAGTTTCACCGAGCTCAATCAGCCGCAAACCAAGCGCTAATTGAGTTTCTGCAAGCCTTTTGAGTCTGACTGTTTCGAGGTTCTCTGACTCAAATTCGTAGCCGGTCAAATAGCGCAATTTATCGCTCAAATACGGAATTGCCCGATCGACTCCTTGCTGTTCTGCGTGAAATCGATACTCCATCAACAGCTCTGGCAAGTAATAGCATTTTTTGCCCGCAATTGCAAGTCTCACAAACAAATCGTTATCTTCGCAATTTTGCAAATTCGGCCGCAGAAATCCGACTGATTCCAGCGCGGGGCGGCGAAATAAAGTCGCCCCTATTTGCAAACTCTGTCTCAGAAAAACTGTCGAGAGCAAATCTTCAACAATTCCAGCCGACAACTCGGTGCGGCCCCACCGCTGCGAATTCAGTTTCGTCTGGCTTTCGTCAATATAATTGTTAATGTCGATCGCCCAGTGATCTGTACTGACAAAATCGATGCTGGGGTCTTTATCTAAAATAGCAGATGTCCGCTCTAGAAATTGCGCGCTCAGGCGATCGTCATCGTCAAATTTGATAAAATATTCGCCCCTTGCCGCCGCAAATCCCGATCGCATATTATTACTTTTGCCGATATTCTGCGGGTGGCGAATGTAGCGAATCCCTTGCTCTACAAATTCTGACATTAACAGCGGAGTGCTGTCAGTCGAGCCGTCATCGCAGACAATTAATTCAAAATCTGTATAAGTTTGATCTAGCACGCTGGCGATCGCACTAGCCAGCAAATGCACTCGATTGCAAGTAGGAATGCAAACGCTAATTTTCGGCACAAACAAAGACCTTTTTAGATTTTAGATTTTAGATTTTAGATTTATAAAAATTAAATTTTCACTTCTTCCTTCTTCCTTCTTCTTTATTCCTTCCTTCCTTCCTTGTTCCTTCGATTAACTGTCAACTCTTCCTTCTGTCAACTGTCAACTGTCAACTGTCAACTGTCAACTGTCAACTGTTCCTTGTTGATATTAACTTAAACGAGCCGTACATTCGAGAATTAACTTTTGATTCACCAAAGCAAAAGGTTGAATTTCCAAAGCGCGGCGAAAAGCTCGAATAGCACTTCTGTATTCTCCCAAGGCAGCGTAGCACAAACCCAGACCGTGCAACGCCCCAAAATGCACCGGGTTCAGTTTGAGGACGATTTCGCAGTCGTGGAGCGACTTTTTATAATTTCCTTGGGTATAGTGAAGTACGGCGCGTCGGTTCCAAGCTTCAGCAAAATCCGGCGCTTCCGCAATCAGTTTCGTCAGCAAATCCAAAGCGTGGTGAACATCGCCTGCATCCAGCGAAACTTGCGATCGCCTGAGAATTTGCATCCCGTAATCACCCTTCTGGTTAAACCAAGTGCGCCAGAGTTCTGTAGTTGCCCGATCGCGCACGCTTTCTTCGGAGTTTTTTAAGTCTTGGAGCAGCGCTTTGACAGATAATTCGTCCATAGGTGCGAAGATTGTTAAAAAAGTTTTATCAGTCAATCTTATCGCGACAGCGGCAATTTTATTTATCCAACATCCCATGCAGATTTTGATGCTTTCCTCGACTTTTCCCTACCCACCAAGCCGCGGAGGAACTCAGGTAAGGACGTTTAATTTATTACAATACTTGAGCCGGCGGCATGATGTAATTCTCGGCACTGTACGATCGCCCGATGTCACCGACGCACAAATCGAGGCATTGCGAGGGCAAGTTAAAGAATTAGCAGTTTTTCCCCACCCGCAGATCCCCCCCCAAACCCCCCTTGCTAAGGGGGGGCTAAGACTCCATCAGAAGACTCAGGAGGAGTTATTTCCCCCGCCAAACCAGAAGACTCAGGAAGAATTCTTACCTCCCCCCCTTAACAAGGGGGGGACTGAGGGGGGGTTCTTTCCTCCCGTCAATCAGGGGATTGATGAGAAAATGAACGAAATACTCGGAAAACTGCACAGATTTAGTCAATTTTTGTTATCCGGGACACCTCCGAACGTACTCTCAAGCTACTCCCAAGCAATGCAGAATTGGGCTGACGAATTGGTAACAGCAGGCAAATGCGATGCTGTCACCTGCGAACACAGCGTTAACGAGATTTACGTGCGTCCAGAATGGCGGCAAAAACTGCTGACAGTGGTCAATATTCACAGTTCGGTTTGGGGAACTTGCAGGGAAATGTTAGCAATCGGCACCTCGGAAAAACCCCTGCGCGATCGACTAAATTTACCGCTACTCGCCCGCTACGAAAGACGATACTGTGCCAAATTCTCCCGCATTGTCGCCACCACATCCACAGACAAGCAGCAACTCCTAGAATTGCTGTCGCAGGCGGGAAGACTCCGAGAAAAACCAGATTTTTTTGTGCCTCCGATTGATGTTATTCCTAATGGTGTGGATTTGACAGAATTTCCGTACCGGTCGATCGATCCGGGAGGACACACCTTAATTTTTGCAGGCGCCATGAACAATTTGCCCAATATTGACGCGGCGCGGTTTCTGAGTTTGCAAATACTGCCGCCTTTGCAGCAGCGCTATCCAGATGCCACCCTCACCCTAGTCGGGGCTTCGCCAGTCCCGGAAGTGCTCGCCTTGGGGGAACTTCCGGGAATTCAAGTAGTAGGCCGGGTGCAAAGGGTGGCAGAATATTTGCATCAAGCTGCTGTTTGTGTGGTGCCGATGCGGATTGGTTTTGGGATTAAAAATAAAACTTTGGAGGCGATGGCAGCGGGAACCCCCGTCGTTGCGAGCGATCGAGGTTTGGAGGGTTTAGCCGTCGATGGTGGCCCACAACCGAGAAGGGCCTTGCGGGCGAACAAAGTTCACGAGTATGTTGAGGCGATTACCAGTTTGTTTGAAAATCAGCAGCTAAGACAGGAGATCTCTGTCAACGCTCGATCGCTCGTTGAAAGCCAATACACCTGGGATATCATAGGTCGGCAGTACGATCGGCTATTGCAATTTTAAACTCTAAATTCTAAAATCTAAATTCTAAAATGGGACGATGGAACACAAAATTAACCCCTCAAAAAATCGAGCCAAACCCCCAGAAAATCGCAAAGTTGCTCCTCCTCCGACAAGACGCCGTCGCCAAACCCGACGCGCCAAAAATCTTCAAGAGTCCCAGCTTCCAATACCTACTCCCCGAACTCGCGCCAGATATCCCTGGAAAAGACTGATAGCTAATTTGACAGCCCTCAGCGTCTTGGGTGGCTGTGCAGCTTTGATGGGAGGCGGCGCTTGGCTGAGTTATCAGCTAATTGTCGATCCCAATGGCAACAGGTTGATCTCTCAGTTTGTGCCGGAATGGTCGCGCCTGCCTACAGGTAGCAGAGATTCGATCCAAACTCTCGATCAAATCAAAGCCAGCATCCGCAAATTGGGATTCGTAACCGGAGAACCGCTGCCGCTTCCCGTCGATCGATCCAGCGATAATTCTATTTCCGATTTGCTATTGCCGGTGATGGTAGAAAGAACTGTTAAGGCTTCTACTGTTTGCAAAAATCCTTGCCGTCAAATTGTCGAACTTCGGGTGTACAAGCAGGTGCAGTTTCCCGATCGCAGTTCCGATAAAGAGCAGTATTTTCAGTTAGCAAGTTCTGTGAACGTAGAAGGCCCGGCGGAATCTTTTGTCATTGCTTCTTTAGCTGACTCTACATCTGACAATCAAGCCTCGAATCAGTCCCTACCCCTAACAGAACTGCGCCGCTTTGACGGAAAGCCCCCCGCCTCCGGCATTTGGTTTAATGTCAGCGGTCAACTAAAGCGGGGCGACAAGAAAATTCCCTACGGACAAGTCGTTCGCTACAACCCCAGCCAAAATCATTTAATGCCGCTGTTGGAGTGGGCGAGTGCGGCTGGACAACCGCCGAATTGGCAGCAAATTGTTAAGGGGGAAAATCCGCAGTTGGCGATCGACCAAACAGTTGGTTTAGAGCCGCAATTTACCCTTTATCAAATTGGCCCGCGCAAATTTCTGCCGAACCCAGTTCAGTTAACCGCGATTTCTTTAGAAGAATTTGCCTTCAATGACGAGACTTATAAAAACGGGCTGCGGCTGGCAAAAAGTGGGCTGTGGTCTCCAGCATTAAATGTCATGCGTATTGCTAAGGGGAAAGCCGACAAAAATTGGCCCGCAGTCGCGCAAGCTCAGCTAGAGACGATCGAATTTCACGCTAAAATTACCCGGGCTCAGGCGATCGCATCTTGGGCCAGTCCCGGCCAACAAGTTCTCGCAGAACTGATCGACGGCCGCTGGAGTGAAGCTTTGCAAGTATTTGAAGCCGATCCGAGTAACAGTCACGAAATAGCCACAACCCTCAAAAATGACGGCGGGCGGATCTGGAACCGCATAGACGCCGCCTTGAGAGTGAATGCCGCTGACGCCGATGTCAAGGCTTGGGGCGCCCTGATTGTAGCCTCTCAAGACGGAACTCGTGAGGCGATGAATTGGCTCGACCAGCAATCAGATACTGACAGGGAAACAAGAAGTCGAATTCGGAATTTGGTCAACAAACTTGAGGAAGCAGTTTCTCAGGCTGAAAGTTTAGAAGACCACAAGAGTCAAATTATGGGTTCTGCTACTTTAATTAGCAGTGTCAATCCCGCTGAGTGGCTGGAACCCGAACCGAACAACGAGTTAAAATTGACCGGAGAACAAGTTTGGTATCAGGTGCAGGTAGCGAGTTTTTACGATGGTAGCCGCTGGGTTAATTCGCCCTTTTCTGATGTAGAAGTGCGCTCTTTTCCTGGTACTCAAGTCAAGTGGCTCTGGGGGCGGCTGGGATTACAGGCTGACCCCAAGATTAAGATTGAGGTAGCGATGGCTAACGGTCAACAAAGAGTTGCTGTGGGAACGGTGAAAGCAGTGCAGATTCAAGACGGAAGTCTGCGCTTGCTGGCGGCCGTTGACAAGCGATCTTGACAGTTGACAGTTGACAGTTGACAGTTGACAGTTGACAGTTGACAGCTTGCCCTGAGCGCAGTCGAAGGGATGAGGGCGACCTCTACCTGGAAGTCCGAGGATTCGAGTAATGCAATACTTCGGACAGTTTTATATCTAATCGAGTGTCCGAAACCCTGACTGGCTATATTCTGGACTATTATTTCAAGGTTTAAGTAAGCGCGCTAAGTTTCAGAAAATGCGTTAAAAATGGCAGGGCTTCCTCGCCCTCGGCTTACAGGGTCGTTAAAAAACTGTCCGAAGTATTGGAAATGAATAGTCTTGTTTTAATTTCTCCCTATAAGGAAGAGGCTTTAAACCAATTCTTTCTGGTAATCTGGGATCGAGCATTCGGTAGAGGGAACAGTCCCGGAGGCAATCTTGACACGAAGAAACCCGAGTTTTTTACCATTTCTGCCGATTGCAACAGAAGTATTTTCGTAAAAAAACCCGGCTTCCTTCCACCTGTACGTCCAAAACTAGGAAAAAGGAAAAATCTTTCTTTTGCCCCTCGCGTAACTCCGAAAGCAGCGCAATCTCAACACTCTTCCCCTTACTCCTCTCGAACTCCGACAACAATGCAGACAAAAATGTTGTTAATTTAATTAATTAACACAACGTGTGCACAAAAAACCCAGAGATGTCAAATCGCGCCCTTTTTAGAGAGTGCTGCAATCATCTGGCGTTTCACTGCTTTAGCCCAAAGCTCAAACTCCAAACTGTTGATATTATGAATTTTCACTTCCTCAACAGGCTGAGTTGGGGCTTCTTTCTGTGCTGTAGTCTCCATTGTTTTTTTCCTCGTCAAAAAATGTTAGTAGTTGATCGCAAACGGTTAGCATCATACATCTATTTTAATAACTAATTCTTGCAATTAATTAAACTAAAGGCAGAGAATTTAACCATCAAATGCAGTAAATACATCTAGATCATGCAATTTACGAATTTAATGTAAGAAAACCCTACAACCATTGTTATATATAGGCTTTTCCTGACATTGAAATTTTACAATTTACATTGTATGGCACTATCAAACCAATGCTTATGTTAGTAAACTTATTTTTAAATGAATGTATTGGCATATACAGCAGAAAATAATTTTATTGAATTCACAGAGTGCCATAAAGCCGTAGCGTAGCGGGGTGTAAGCCATCGCCCGCATCTCCGAGTCCGGGTACAATATAGCCGTGTTCGTCCAAACACTCGTCAACTGCCGCCGTATAAATCTGCACGTCAGGGTGTTGTTCGTGAAAGTGCCCCACTCCCTCCGGTGCCGCCAGCAAGCACAAAAATTTAATAGACTTCGGATTAACTTCTTTCAGCCTATCCACTGCCGCCACTGCTGAATTACCAGTAGCCAGCATCGGATCGACAATTAAAACATCTCGCTGTTCGATATCCTGGGGAACTTTGAAATAATATTCGATCACCATCCGAGTTGTCGGATCGCGGTACAAACCAATATGTCCTACCCTCGCAGACGGAATCAGCTCTAAAATACTATCTAACAGTCCCTGACCGGCGCGCATAATCGAAATAATCACAATTTTCTTTTCAGCAGCCAGCACCGGTGCATTCATTTTGGCGATCGGCGTTTCTATTTCTTCATATTTCAGCGGCAAATCTCGCGTAACTTCATAAGCTAGCAGCATCCCAATCTCTTTCAGCAGTTGGCGAAATTTCGCCGTGCTCGTTTGAGTTTGCCGCATGAGAGTTAACTTGTGCTGTATCAAAGGATGGTCGATGACAGTAACTTTAGAACTCATTTTTTTGAATAATTAATCTGCTTATCACGTCAAATATTGCACTTGCCGCTAAGCAGCTTGTGGGGAGTGTAGTGTGAGCAATAGTTTTCAGGTTGGAATTTTGAATTTTAAGTTGGAAGAGGGGATAAATTTCCCTCTTCCTTCTTTTTACCCTGAGCGAAGCCGAAGGGCTTTCTTCCTTCTTCTCTCTTCCCCCTAAAACACAGTGCCGTCACTTTCAATCTGAATTGGTGGCCCTCCACCAGCCCTCAATTCTGCCGCAATTTTCCGCCCCGCCGCCCAAGTTCCTCCTTGCAAAATCTTCACCAGTGGCAATTCTATCGCACTCAAATGCAGCTTTTCTCGCATAGCTGCGGCAATTTTATCTAAAAGATTCACAGTCAGCGATCGCCATTCCACTATAACTTCCGAACCGGGCAAATAACTCTGCTCAAAAACAGCCGCATCTTTTACCCGCAGCAGCCCGACATCCAAACACAAACCGCCGTTTCGGTACTCCGGTAATCCCGTTAACTCATCCAATCCGGCGACTTCTAAACCAAGTTCTTGCAGCGGTTCCAACAGCGAATAAGTCAACCACTGCGATAGTTTGTGAAACGGCACAAATTCATCTCCCAAATTTTCTCCTATTAAAGCTGAATGCTGCCAAACATCCCCTAAATTAACCCCACCAATGGCATATCTTCCCGGCCAAATCTCCTCAAAACCTGTCAAAACAGCATTCAATACTTCAGAAGCATTCACAGTTTTGACTCCAGAAACCCGACTGTCGAGCAAGTATTGTACCAAATTGCCGGGACGCGGGTTTGCGCTGCCAAATAATAATCGATGCTGGCAAATCGCCTTCCCCAAACGCTGCAACAATTCTAATCTGCCTGTTAAACCAACTAGCGGATTGTCTCGACTTACCTGAAATCCCGCAGCTAAGGTTTCTAGTTTTAATTGAGAAAGTCCGCGAGAATCAGCAGAAAAAGGAAAATCGGGATTACTGGAAAAAACACCTTGACAAAACATCCGAAAACTGGCTATTGCTAACCCTTCAGAACGGCGGTAAACCTGTCCGCTTTCTGGTTCACAATACTGCCAATCTGCACCAGCACCGGCATCGAGCAAAACGCTAACAATTGCTAAATCAAATTTGATCTTAGCTTGCTCTATGAGTGAAAATTCTGCTAAAGCTGCATCCAATTCGGCGACTCGCTGCAGGTTGCCAGCTTCAAAATGCCGCCAGCGACTGTGAAAAGGAATGTTAAAATCGGGATACTGTTGGCGCGTTGTGTCAATTACATAATTTGCTGCTTTGTCGAGTTGGGATAAATCGACGCGGAAGTAGCGGAGTTTATCCACGCGGGCTAAATCAAAAAGCCGATCGCACTTTTGGCGAATTGCAGCCGGCGTTCTCAGATATTGTACAGTTTCCAGTTCAAGTTTGCTCAACTTCATACAATCAAACACCGATAAACATCGTTTTCTTGAAAAAAGTCAAACTGACTGTAATCTAAAAGATTATCTAAAATCGCATTTTTATCGATTTTGATCAGCTTGTACTCCCACTTCGAGCCGCTAACTTCGCGTTTTATTTGATCGGAAACTATCACCGAATTTCTTTCTATACCCGGAGATACTATTTTACTTAAATCTTCCAGCCTGTCGGCGATGTTAATATCTTTTCCGTAAGTGCAAGACCGAAAAATATACAAATTTCCTTTAGCAACTCCTACCGACAAGCCGCAAGGTATTTGATTTCCGTGAATAAACAGTTTCCAATTCTCGCACAAACTTTCCATTGCCGCTAAGGCTGAATGAGCTTCCGGGAAAGTTAACAAATGCGAATCGCCAACTATACTCCGAATTGTGCCACCATATTCTTCGCAAATGTTTTTTTCAAAAGTATCGAAGTTAGTCAGCAAATATTCAACATCTTTGATAGAATTAGATTCTTGATAAGCAATAAAACCTCTCAAATCAGCTTTAATTATTGCTTGATTTTCAACTATCCGCGTTTTGTGACTTTGGTCAACTTTGTAAACTTTTTCAGGTTCGCTCATCCCTTTCAAAGAAAACTCGTTAACAAAAGATGTTTGCACTTCTGCCTTGTTGAGCGCCAGCCATGCTGCTTGGGATAAATATATTTCATCCGGCGGAGTTACTGATTCTATCCGCGCTGTTAAATTCACTGTATCGCCAAAAATATCTTTATCTTGGTGCAAGACATCTCCTAACGTAATCGACACGCGAATAGCCAATCGTTCATCATTCGATTTGCTAGATTGTTCAGCTCTCAATTCTTGCTGCATTTCTATGGCTGCCATCGCCGCTGCTGTGACGCTGGGAAAAATCATCCAAAAGGAATCACCTTCCCCTTTAATCATGCTGCCTTCATTTCTGGTACTAATATCTGAAATAAAAATTTTATGCTCGTTTAACAAACTACTTAATTCCGACTGAGATAATTTTTTAACTCTGGCGGTATATCCACAAATATCTGTTTTTACGATAACAGTAGAACGCAAATTAGCCATAACCTACCCTGACCGATCAAAGACCAGCAATATATTTTATTTGGCAAAGACGCGATTGTTCGCGCCCGATTGTTCGCGTCTTTGGCCTGTCAATCTCCTAAATCGCGTCCGATGGCTTCTGCAAGAATTGTAGCATCTGGCACGGGGTCTGGCGTGTAGTAGCCGGCTGCTTTTTTGGCGGCGATTTCGACTTGGGCGTCTGCGGGAATCCAATTTTCGGGAATGGGGATGCGATCGACTACTTGAATGCCAGAATTGATAATTGCATTGTATTTGAGATCGCTCATAGAAACTAAACTGTCAATTCGAGAGATGCCCAACCAGTGCAAAACATCTGGCATGAGTTCTTGAAACCGCATATCTTGAACTCCGGCGACACATTCAGTGCGAGTAAAATAGGCATCAGCCCGATCGCCCCCTTCCTGCCGTTTTCTGGCATTGTACACCAAAAACTTCGTAACTTCCCCCAAAGCTCTGCCTTCCTTGCGGAAATAAACAACTACCCCAGAACCGCCAGATTGTGCCGTTTGGATGCAAATTTCAATCCCGTGTACCAAATAAGGACGGCAAGTGCAGATATCCGAACTAAACACGTCAGAACCGTTGCATTCATCATGTACCCGTACCGCCAACTGCTTCTGTGGGTCAGAAATATTCGCGACATCGCCAATAATATAAACCGTAGTTCCGCCAATTGGGGGCAAGAAAACGTGCAAGTCCGGCCGCGTCACTAAATCCGAGAACATTCCGCCTGTTTCCTCGAACAGGACACGCCGTAGAACACTTTCTTCAGCGCCGATCCGCTGAGCAATTCCCGGCAAATACCACACCGGGTCGATCGCAATTTTAGTTACTGCTAAATTGCCACCTGCTTTGACTATTTTGCCATCAATTTGCACTCGCCCCTTAGCTATGGCATCTTGCAATTCCGGCATATTAATGTGAGCTTTAGTGACAGCAATCGTCGGTCGAATATCATATCCCTGCTGGAGAAATGAAGTATAAACTTCGCTGACCAAACCCCCAAAGGGATCGAGAGAAACAATCAAATTGCGATCGCCCCAACTCGGGTGCGGCCCGATGTGTGCGGCCGGAGAGGTGTTGGTAAAATCGGGGCGGTGATCTGCTTGGAGTGCCCCGGAAGCCACTGCTAGCGCGCGATAAACAGAGTAGGAACCCGAATGAGTGCCGATCGCATTCCGGTGAGACGATTTGGTGAGGCTACCAATCACAGGCCCCCGTTTCAGCGGATCGATTTCTCCCCAGTAAATGGGATGAGGTTTTGTGCCGGATCTGTCGGGATGGGATGTTAAAACTATATGTTTGGGTTTTGACACAGTTGTTTTTGGCTCTTGCTATGGCAATTTTAAACAATTATCGATTGTAACAACACAATTGTGTCTGCGGAAGTATCCGATATATCCAATTTCATCGAAATCTTCTCTAGCAATTATCTTTCATTTGTGAATGATATTTTTTTACTAACCGCAGAGAGCGCAGAGGCCGCAGAGGAGGAAAAAAGAGAGTAAAAGGGAAAGAGAGAAATAAAAAAGTTCCCAAATATGGCAATAATTGCTATATTTAGAACTGGTAGCGATCAATTTTAGATAAAATTCTACCTCACAAAGTTAATGTTGCCAAGTACATCTAATTTATTGCTCAAAAATGCTCGCGTCCCCCTGTCTCTGCTAGAGATGAAATCGATCGCCCCGTCAGCTTCTACTGTGGCGACAACGGGGAGTGAGAACAATTTTTGTTTGGTGGATTTGGAAATTGCAGCGGGTACGATCGCCCAAATCATCCCCACAAATACGCAACCTTTATCGCAACTTCGAGATATCCCAGTTGTAGATTTGCAGGGCGGCTTAGTTTGGCCTTGTTTTGTGGATATGCACACGCATTTAGACAAAGGCCACATTTGGGAACGATCGCCCAATCCCGATGGAACTTTTGCAAGTGCGCTGGAGACTGTGCGTGCTGATGCCGAAAAACACTGGAATGCAGAGGATGTTTACCGGCGGATGCAGTTCGGCCTCAAGTGCAGCTACGCCCACGGCACCAAAGCCATCCGCACTCACATCGACAGCGCAGGCGAACAGGGAACCGTTAGTTTAGCAGTATTTGAAGCTTTGCAAGCCGAATGGAGCGATCGGCTAATTTTGCAAGCAGTTTCCCTAGTTTCCCTCGACTATTACCTGACACCCACAGGCGAAAAATTAGCAGATAGAATTGCCCAAATCGGCGGCATCCTCGGCGGAGTCGCCTACATGAACCCGGATTTAGACAAACAACTCGATCGCGTATTTAGCTTAGCCCAAGAACGCGGTTTAAACCTCGACTTCCACACCGACGAAACCGACGATCCAGAATCAGTAACATTGCGGGAAGTCGCAAAAACCGCCATCAGCCATAAATTTAGCGGTCAAATTATCTGCGGGCACTGCTGCAGTTTAGCCGTACAACCGCCCGATTTAGTAACAGAAACTTTGACATTAGTCAAGCAAGCAAATATTGGCATTGTCAGCTTACCGATGTGCAACCTTTATTTGCAAGATAGACAATCTGGGCGTACACCGCGCTGGCGGGGAGTGACGCTGGTGCACGAACTCAAAGCAGCAGGAATTCCCGTCACAGTTGCTAGCGACAACTGTCGCGATCCGTTTTACGGATTTGGAGATCACGATGTTTTAGAAGTCTTTAATATGTCAGTCCGCATAGCCCATTTAGACAGGCCTTGGGAAGATTGGCCGCGCACAGTCACAACAACACCAGCAGATTTAATGGGATTGCCGAATCTAGGAAAAATTGCCGTTGGTGTACCAGCAGATTTGATTTTGTTTAAGGCGCGAAATTTCAGCGAACTGTTATCGAGGTCACAGCGCGATCGCACAGTTTGGCGGCAAGGTAAAGAAATTGATACAACTTTGCCCGATTACCGCGAACTCGACGATTTGTTAGCAAGTTAAACTTCTAGCAATCATCACATCAACTGTCAACTATTTCTCTTTCCTTCTCTTCCTTCGCGTCTTCGCGGTTCGTTAAAATCCATCGCTGTAAACTTGTCAATTCACAACTAATTTGATATAAATGTAAAAGCTGATTCGATTGAGGATGTTTTAAGTGAAAGCAGTTATTTTATTGTCGGGAGGGCTGGATTCCTCAACAGTTTTGTATCAAGCCAAAGCCGACGGCTGCGAGTGTTACGCTATTTCCTTTGACTACCAGCAAAGGCACCGGCGGGAGTTGGATTCAGCAAGGGCGATCGCACTTTCAGCGGATGTTAAGGCGCATCAGGTGATAAACTTTGATTTGACGCTGTGGGGCGGTTCGGCTTTGACGGACAATCAGATGGAATTGCCGATCGATCGCAACCTGGCAGAAATGTCGCAAAACATCCCCATTACCTACGTTCCAGCTAGAAATACCATTTTTCTTAGTTTTGCCCTCGCCTACGCAGAAACCCTAGAAGCCGATCGTATTTACATTGGCGTCAACGCTTTAGATTATTCCGGCTATCCCGACTGTCGCCTCGATTACATCCAAGCCATGCAGGAAGCATTTCGGTTAGGAACGAAGCAGGGAAGGGAAGGAGAAGCTATTAAGATTGTCACACCTTTAATCGAACTTAAAAAAACTGAAATTATTGAATTGGGTAACAAGTTGGGAGTGCCTTGGGAGCAAACTTGGTCTTGCTATGCAGGTGGGGAAAAAGCCTGCGGCGTTTGCGATTCTTGTCGGCTGCGGCTGGCGGCTTTTGAAGAATTAGGGTTGCAAGATCCGGTGCTTTACGCTTAATATGTAGGGTGCGTCAGACGGCAAACCATAATTATTTCGTACTCGCTTCAAGCCTGACGCACCTTACAAGTTATTTGGTTGGCGTAGTGATTTTGATATTCATGGTTTGATTTGAAAAGGATGCTTCTTAGATGAATTATTCAGATATTGACAGCTTGACCGAATTGGGTAATCGAAGAATGATGCAAACTCGCTTTGCTCAATTCGCTGGCGATCGGGAGCAATTTGGACTCATCTTGATAGATATAGATGGATTTATATATTTCAACGATCGCTACGGTCATAATGTGGGCGATGAAAAACTGAAAGAGATTGCTAAGTTGATTTGCCAAAATTTACCGGATGGTATTGATGTCTTTAGAACAGGTGGAGAGGAATTTTTAATTCTTATAAATAATTTGAAGATGGCAGAAGTTGTCTTACTAGCAATGCGAATTTGTAAGGCAGTTAATCAGAATTATTCTCATCTTCCCCCATTGCGAAGCTTTTTTTGTATGAGCGATTGCAGTTATGTAGAAGTTGCTCTTCCGTTGACAGTATCTTGTGGGGTAGCTTTCTATCCCGAACATGGTGTAGATTATTCCACTCTGTATGGGGCCGCAGAGGAAGCCGCACTAAGAGGTGGCAAACGCTTATATGGTGGTGTTGTGGGTGTAGCGATGAATTTAGACGGTTCTTGTTTTTTGCCTTCGACGGAGAACAAAAATACTGATTTGTAACTCTAACAAAATCCAGGACGAGTGACTTAAACATAGTCCTAGACGCACGGGTAGCTAGAAACCGGGTTTTTTAACCAAAATATTTGCTTAAAACTTTAAATTAAGGTAAAAAACCCGGTTTCTTTACCTTAATGCGTAAGTCATGAAACCGTTCGCAGATAATTTCGGATCTCTAAAAAATTGCCCTATTTCGATCGCCCTTTCCATCCCAATCTTAACTAGAAAATCTCGCCCCTCCTCTCAACCCGCTATTCGATCGCCCTTTCCCCACAAATTCTCCATCCGCTGCTGCAACTTCACCCAAAGTTCGATCGCCCGCAGCCCCTGACAGCAACTGAATTTGAATTTGATCCAAGCGGGGCCCGCACGCAGAAACCACCGTAAGTTCCGCATTGTCGCCGCGCCAAACTTCCCCAACAGCCGGCATTCTTTGCAACTGATAGCTCAGAAAACCTCCGATTGTCTGATATTCGTCTGTCACCTGCAAATCCAAATTCAATATTTGATTCACATCATCTACATTTAACTGCGCTTGCACCAAAAAAGTGCGATCGTCCAATACTTGCAAAGCAATTTCTTTACTGTCGGGCGAGTGGTAAGTGCGGCCGATAATTTCCGCAATCAAATCCCTCAGCGTGACTAACCCGGAAATGCCGCCAAATTCATCGACAACGATCGCAATTTCTTCCGACGAACTCTGCATCAAAGGCAGCAGTTCCCCCAGCAGCATCATCTCCGGCACAAACCTCACCGCACGCATCCAAGTTACAATTTCCGTGTCGGGAGATAGCAAACCTTGAGCTAGAGGTTTTGCAAGTTGCTTGAAACCAATAATGCCAATAATGTCGTCTAAAGAATCTCCCGTCACGGGATAGCGGGAATGGTTAGAAATTGCCATTTCGTCGAGCAAAGTTTGAAAGGTAGCCGTCTTCGGAAGTGCGATAATGTTCGGCCTCTGCACCATCACTTCTTCTACCCAAACTTCGCCAAATTCAAACACGTTGTTAAGTAGTTCTCGCTCTTCTGCTTGCAAGCCGCTTGATTCGCTGGAAGTAGCTATAATTAATTGCAGTTCTTCGGGAGTAACCGGCCGATGTCTTAGGTCGTATTCGATGCCCCCAAACCGCAAGAGCGATCGAGTAGATTGATTAAGAAACGACACAAAGGGATTGAACAGACGGGAAATCAATAAACTCGGAGGCCCTAAACTTCTGGCTAGCTGTTCGGAATAAAGTAACGCTACAGATTTGGGAAAGAGTTCGCCCAGTACGATTTGCAGGTAAGCTAGCAACAAAAAAGTTACTATTGGTATGCTAAAAGAATGGGCGATCGCCGACTTGATGTAAATTGGCAGCGGCAAATAGCCGATCGACATTCGGACTAGCACGGCGATCGTACTTTCCCCAATCCAGCCGAGAGCTAAACTAGAAAGAGTGATTCCCAACTGCATTGTCGAGAGCAATCTCTCAATACTTTTCTGCAAAGATTGCACAGTTAGAGCTGCAATGTCGCCAGCTTCTACTAACTGATTGATGCGCGATCGGCGTACCGTCACCATCGAAAACTCAGCGGCCACAAAAAAAGCATTGATTGCAATCAGCAACAGCACTGACAGCAACCGCGACAGCACCTCTGTCAAACTCATCGCGGGTAAATCAGATATCTCCTGCACTCTCGCCCCTAAAAGTGACACAATGCTCCCTAAAAAAACTTTCTCGATCAAACCTGAGAATCGGTCTACAGGTTTGGTCTTCTTTTATTTTACTTCGCCACTGGAATGCCAGATATTTGCAACTGAAGTTTTTGACCTGGATAATCTGTCAGCGTCAGCGAAACTTCCTTAGCATTTTCCAGTAAAGCTGTGGGAATACTCACCGTACCGTAAAACACCTGCCCGTTGGGGGGGAGTTCCGACGGCAAATCCTCGGCAGTCGCGCTCAGGGCCCGGCCACGATCGTCAGTGACGTTCAAGAAACTGTAGAGAAACCTCACAGCTTGGGAGCCTTCATTTTTCATGCTCACGTCTAGCAGCATGGAATTGTTGCGCTGACTGGCCGCGCTTACCTCCAGAGTTATTCCCCCGTCGCGACTGTTCAGGGGAAACTTGGCGCTGGCATTTTGTGCAGCCGGTTTTTTGGCCGCGGCTGATTTAGAGCTTGCCTTCTCTGTTTTAGTATTTGCCCCGGCCGTTGTTTTTTCGGGATCGCGACCTTCTACCCGTGCTTTGACGGTTGTGAGAATGTCTTTTTCTTTCAAAATGCTCACTTGGTCTTTGCTAGCCTTCGTTCCAGGCTTGCCGCTGCCAGCATTGTTGCTGGGACGAACATCGGGTTGAGTCGTTCCTTGTAAGGCTTCGCGACCTATAGTAAATCCCCAAACAGAACTCGTCACGCCTGCTCCAAACATTAGAGCGAGCAGAATTAGAGTCAGCACTACCGTCGAATTCACTGCCATTGCCTATAAGTTTATGCCGAACCCTAGAAACTGCTTTGTCCGGTCGATTGGCTTGCCTAACATTGGCTAACAGGCGATCGGGACTCAGCAGATCTAAAGATTTTGATTTTTGTTCTCTAGTTCTAGCACGGACTGGGAAATTATGTTATACTTCATTTTGAGTTAAATCAAAGAAATAGATTTAACGGCAGTTGGCCGAGCGGTTTAGGCAGCGAACTCATAATTCGCCCCAGGCAGGTTCAACTCCTGCACTGCCGATTTTTAATAATTTAGGACGCTCAGCGCTCTGGCTAAAAACCAGGTTTCTTCCCAGATACCCGTCCAGGACGGATGGGGGCTAGAAACCCGGTTTTACGAAAAATTTGCGACAAGTAACGAAAAATATCCGAATAAACCTGGTTTGTGAGGTCGCAAGTGCGATCGCCAACTAGAAATTTGGTCGATCGCAATCTGTTAAGCTCGCACTGCACTCGGAAAAATATTATTCTGATCATTGGTCAAGGATATCAAGCCTTAATCAATTCCACATTAGATCCGCTCGCTTCTGAGATGGCGGGCGCTGCGCGGCGACGCTCACACTGCACTCCAAAAATTATTATTCTGATCATTGGTCAAGGATATCAACCCTTAATTAACTCCACTCCGTAGCGCCCGTCGAGCTCTTGAACGTAAACCTTAACTTGTTCTTCCTTTGCAGTCGGCAACTTTTTACCCGTAAAATCCGGCTGAATCGGTACTTCTCGGTGGCCACGATCAACTAATACCGCCAACCAAATTTTCTCCGGCCGCCCGTAATCATTTACCGCATTCAAAGCCGCTCGACTCGTTCTGCCTTTATATATAACGTCATCTACCAACACCACAGTTTTGCCCGTCAAATCGAAAGGAATTTCTGTTTTAGCCGGTGTCCGCATCGCAACTCGATCCAAGTCATCTCGGTAAAAGGTAATATCCAAAGCGCCCACGGGTACTTTGACTTGTTCGAGAACTTCAATTTGATCTGCCAAAATTTGAGCTAAAGGCACTCCTCTACTATGAATGCCCAACAGCACTAACTCCGAGGGATTCCCTGATTTTTCGACAATCTGGGAAGCGACGCGGGTGAGAGTGCGTCTCACTTCATCAGGGGATAAAATTTTGATAATTTTAGTCATGGGTTGCTGCGAGCTAATTGTTGGCTGTTGGCATATCTAACAATTTGAGATTTGAGATTTGAGATTTGAGATTGACTTTACAGATTAATTTGGGGGTTTGAACAAAGGTCAAAACTTTTTTTTGCTTTTGTCGGTGGTTGATGTCTGTGTTCTGCAGGACTGACCCCGAACGGATGAAAAGCAGATGCTGCGATTGCTTGGCTGAGGGCGAACAATCACATAAATACGTTATTTATGCCTCCTGGACTGTTCGAGTGAGGTCATAAGCTAGCGGCTCAAACATAATAAGGTATAAAAAAGCAATGATAGTCCCAACCAAATCAGAAAGCAATACCGAGTTAATTCCAATGCTTGGCAAATTAGCTGCGCTGTGATAGGGTAAACCGGCTCGCCTAACAGGGGTTTGTCTTTGAGAACTCCGCGATAGGAATTAATACCTCCTAGTTGCACTCCCAAGATGGCGGCGTAAACGCACTCACTCCAACCGGAATTGGGACTGGCATCTTTAACTGCATCTCTCTGACAAATCTGCCAAATGTACATCGGTTTGCCAGATATTAAGGCTAAAGTAATCACTGTTAGTCGGCAAGGAATCCATGTCAACACGTCATCTAGTTTGGCACTAAACCATCCTAAATCAGTGTATGGCGCTTCTTTGTAGCCGATCGTAGAATCTAATGTGCTGGCTGCTTTGTAAGCGATCGCCAAGGGGACTATAGCACTCGCCCACATCGAGTTAGGATCGATCGGGCGATCGGTAACACTTAATAATAGATGTGGCAGAGCGAACCCAAGTAATGCATAAAATAGCGGTGCTGTCACACCATCGACTGCATTCTCTGTTACAGTTTCTAACAATGCTCGTAGAATTTCTGGCTCGGATAAGTTTTCGGTATCCCGGCCGACGTAAAGGCTCAACCTTTCTCGCGCCTTGACTAAATCTCCAACATTTAAAGGTGCTAGCACATCCTCCGCTGCCGCCCTCAAACTGCGACCTGCAAAACAGCTTGCCAGCAAAATGGTCTGTATGGCAATACCTAAAAGAGGATGTACCCAACTAGCAGCTTGGACGATCCACCAACTGACAGTATAACTGCCTACAATCAGCCCGATCGCTAGTATTGTACCAGCACATCGTAGCAGCAGTTTGTGCTGCTCGCCAGCGGGACGATCCTCTGCTTCAGGCATTTTGCCTGCGGGATTATTCCATATATTAAAGACAAGTCGAGTATAACGGTCGATCGCCCAACCCATCGCTTGCACGGGATGTGGCCAACCCCAAGGATCGCCGATCGAATAATCCAACACCGCAGCTAAAATCAAAACAGGAAATTCATCCGGCATCATTATATATTGTGTCAAACTTGATAGTCTGTCCGAGCAAGAGCGCTCGCAGGATAGCCACGGTTTTAAATGCTGCCACCCTTGCTGACTTGGATTTTTGATCCCTAATTTTAACTGCTGAGATTACTTTCGTCGCCCAGCAAGTGTACGTTCTCCTCCCAATTAACACCATCAAAGGGTAGGATCTGAAAGTGCGAAATGGCATCAGAGTCAAGACAGCGGACGTTGACATCAAAATGATCGGGATGCGATCGGGGGCGATAGAACGAGTGAATGCCGCAAATTCGGCAGAAAGTATGTTGAGCAGTTCCTGTATTAAATGTATAGGTTGTCAAAACATCTTGGCCACTGAGCAAGGTAAAACGTTCTGGCGGCACAATGAGGTGCAAAAATCCCTTCTTTTTACAGATAGAGCAGTTGCAATCAGATGCTTCGTGTTTGCCAACGGCGACACGGAAGCGGACAGCTCCGCAGTGACAGCCGCCAAAGTAGGTAACAAGTGTTGTGTCCATGTGTGCTAGAAGAGCGATCGAATAAATGAACTTACCATTTAAATGATAAAGCTGGTTTCTTCCCCAAGAGCCGCTTGCCAACTGCGGACATCATAGTATAAGTCTTCGAGGGAAATACTGTACAGCGCTTCGGCAAGTTTTTTGTGCAATCGGTTCCATAAACTGAATGTTACCCAGTCCTCTGCTTGCGTCGCGTCGGGAAAATGTCGAGGTAAAGGTTCAATAGTTTCACCTACAGCCTCTAAGATTTGTCCTAAAGAGATTTGAGCTGGCTGGCGGGCTAATTGATATCCTCCTTGGGAGCCCCGAACAGATTGGACTAAACCGGCTCGTCGCATTTCAATCAGCAATTTTTCTAGATACGGAGCCGGTAACTCCTGTCGCTTCGCTATCGATTTCACCGATGTCGGGCCAAAGCGAGGTTGCAAACTTAGATCCAGTAATGCTTTGACACTGTAGTGTCCGCGTGTGGTTAACTTCATAGGATTTTAAGAGCGGGGCAAATATTCAGCTAGCTGATAGCTGATAGCTTATGCTACCGAGTTTAGAGATTGCTCGCACCGGCTGCAGCTACTCCTCAAGAAAGACTGCAGGTTGTTAAAAATATTTAGATAATAGTGGTTAACAATTGAGCCGATCGGTGTAATATGGTTTTACGACCAGCTATAAAGCTAAAGTTTCTTGGTTAAACCAAAAACCAACCGAGAAAAAATCCGTACACCAGTTGAATATTTCAGGACTCAGTAAATGGCTAAAAAGAAAAATATCGAACCCCTTGAAGGCGAAGATCTGATCAAAAAGGTCAAAGAGCTAGAGAACCTTACCAAGGAAGAAAAAGCTAGAGCCTGTGGCTACTACACCATTACCAAGAACGGCGTAGAACGGGTCAACATGATGAAATTCCTGAATGCGCTGATTGATGCAGAAGGCATTCAGCTAGACGGGAAGCAAAACGGCAATGGACGCGGCGGACGTTCTGCCAGCTATCGGATTAGCGTTCAATCTAACGGCAACTTACTGATTGGAGCTGCCTACACCAAACAGATGGAACTCCAGCCAGGAGATGAATTTGAAATCTCTCTGGGACGCAAGCACATTCACCTGCGCCAAATTGATCGAGAAGAAGAAGTAGCCTAGGCCTTTACCACTTGCTTTGACTTCTTGCTTGAACTGGTTGGTTTGACTTCAAGCATTGACTGCAAGCAGAGAATTGGCTCTGAAATCTTTCTGTGAGCCTAAAACAGTATGGCTTCTATAGATGGCAATGGCTCGACAAAAGCCACTGCCACTACTTTATATTTTCCGAGAATACCTATTCTCGCCCCTCGCTATATCCGTTTGGAGAAGCGGGGGATTTTCTGCGTAGCTGTTAAAGAGATGTTCTGCAGCCAATTGTGTACGGGATTTAACGGATGTAATTGATGGAGGTTCGATGGATGGATGTTCGGCAGCCAATTGTGTACGGGATTTAACGGATGTAATTGATGAACCGAAGAGGTTTGAAGGAAAAATTAGGTTTGGTTGAGCTAGGAAACCCACCAAAGCAAGAAAATGGCAGAGGTATTCTCAGCTAACAGTGCGTCATACCAGTTGAAAAAAAGAATGCAACTGTAGCGAAGCTCGAAAGCACGAGCTTGATCATTCATTCCCAATTATTTAACCTAAAATCTAAAATCTAAAATCTAAAATTTTATGTGTCTGTGTGGGATGTGTTTTGAGGGCAAGGAAGCAGCCTCGATCGCCCATAAGTGAAATTAAGAGCTGGAACAGTTAAAGTGTTAGGGAGCAATTAGTCATCAGCCTATGCCGTTGCCCCGATTCGCGAGCAAAACTTCTCAACACCAAACAAAAATCTCCCTGCGTCACCTTCTAGTGGCCTCTTTTGTGCTGCAAATCGTCGCAGCAGTCGGGATTGTCGGGTATCTGTCATTTCGCAACGGAGACAAAGCAGTCGAAGAGCTCGCCGAGAAATTGATCGCGGAGACGGGGAAGAGAGTTGAAGAAAAGCTGATTTCTTTTCTCGAACATACCCAGTGGGTAAATCAACTTAACGCTGAAGCGATCGAGCGCGGTGAATTAAACTTACAGTTAGAAAAGCCACATCCTCGGGGAGAGAAGTTCCTCTGGCAGCAAATGCGATCGTTTAAAAGCATTCAATGGATATCCTTCGGTGCTCAAAAATCAGGAGAATATCTCGGCATTTGGCGCCACCCCACGGATAACAGCTTGCAAATTGTCGAGGCGAACAAGTCTACCAACTTTCAGAGCATATACTACGCTACAGACGGCAGAGGCACTCGCACCGCTAAATTAAAGGCAGAACCCGGAACCTACGATGCCCGTCTCCGCCCCTGGTACAAAGAAGCTGTTGCAGCTAACAAACCCATTTGGACGAGTATTTATCCAGGTTTTACTTCGGGGACTGTTTTTATTGCTGCCAGCCAACCGATTCGCGATCGAAATGGTAAATTGCTGGGAGTTAGTGCCGTAGACTTTTCGCTCTCGGATCTTCAGCAATATCTCCATCGCATCAAGCTTAGCAAAACCGGCCAAATTTTCGCGATCGAACGATCGGGCTTGCTGGTTGCCAGTTCGAGTCAAGAATCACCCTTTAGAAAGATGCTGAGAAAGCAGGAACCTGAACGGCTGAATGTTTTAGAGAGCCAAACTCCTGTCATTCGCACCGCAGCTAAATATTTGTACGATCGCTTCGGGGGCTTTGGCAACATTAAGCAGCGACAGCAACTGAAATTTAGCCGAGACGGGCAGGAATATTTTGTGGAAGTGCTGCCCTTTTCTGATGGTTACGGTTTGAACTGGCTGATTGCGATCGCAGTTCCCAAATCCGATTTCCTGGGGCAAATTAACAAAAATACGCGCACTACAATTTTACTTTGTTGGGGGGCGCTACTGCTATCGACAATTGCCGGAGTGCTGACAGCTAGGTGGGTAACGCTGCCGCTGCGACGACTTAACGAAGCAGCTAAAGATATCGCCGCCAGAAAGTTCGATCACGCTGTTAGTGTCAGTAGGCTTGATGAAGTCGGCGAATTAGCCGAGTCTTTCAACGAGATGGCAGCTCAACTGAAAAAGTCTTTTCAAGCTTTGGCAGCAAGTGAAGAAAAATTTGCCCAACTGGTAGAAAATTTGCCTGTTGGAGTCTCGGCGATGACTCCGGGCGGCGCAGTTATGTTCATGAATTCGGCGGGAGAGCAAATATTGGGCAGGGGAGAAATGCCCGATGCTACCGCAACAGAGCTAGCAGAAGCTTATCAAATTTATATAACAGGTACTAATCAACTGTACCCGGTTGAGCAAATGCCGTTTGTGCGGGCGTTGAGTGGCTTGGAGGTGATTGCTGAAGATATGGATATTCGCCGAGACGGGAAAAATATTCGTTTGGAAGTGCGAGCGCTGCCGGTGTTTGACGGTGCAGGGAATATCCTTTATGTTCTTACTGTTTTTAAAGATATTACGGCTCGCAAACACGCAGAGCAAATATTGGCTGACTACAACCGTACTCTGGAAATTGAAGTAGTCGATCGCACGATCGAGCTAGCCTCGATCAATGCCCGCTTGCAGCTCGAAATTGAGGAGCGCAAGCAAGCTGAAAAAATTATCCGTCAAGAGCGCGACTTTAACTTAAAGATTATCGAAAATTCTCCGATTTTTTTTGTAGCGATCGACTCTGAGGGTAAAATCCTGCTGGCGAATAACAGTATGCTGGAAGCTGTGGGCTATACTGCCACAGAAGTTGCAGGCAAAGATTACTTAGCTACATTTGTACCCCCAAGCGATCGAGCCGGATTACATTCGATTTTTACGGGTGTAACAGCGCGGGAGCAAACCGTTAACGAACATCCCATTCTCACAAAGTGCGAGCGCACTTTGTTAGTCGAGTGGTACGGTACGCCCGTTTTGGATGAAAATGGCAATTTTGACTTTCTTTTTGGATTTGGGATTGATATTGGCGATCGTAAACAAGCACAATTAGCCTTGCAAAAAAGCGAAGCTCTGTTTCACAAATTAGCCAACACTGTTCCCGGAGAACTTTACATATTTGTGCAGCATTCCGACGGCTCAGTCAAGATGGAATATATGAGTCCGCTGTGCCGAGAAATTCAAGAATTAGAGCCGGAGGAAATCCAGAACAACTTTGCTTTATTCTACGAACAAATACACCCGGACGATCGATCCAGTCACTTCGAGGCAATTGTCAAAAGTGCCACTGATCTAGAACTATTTTCCCACGAGTGGCGGATTGTGACAGCATCGGGAAAACTCAAATGGCTGCAAGGTTATTCTCGACCAGAATTGCGCGAAAATGGAGATATTGTCTGGCACGGCATAATCATTGATACGAGCGATCGCAAACAAGCAGAACAAGAACTCAAACAAGCCAAAGAAGCCGCAGAAGTTGCCAACAAAACTAAAAGCATCTTTCTCGCCAACATGAGCCACGAATTGCGAACCCCCCTCAACGCCATTCTCGGCTTCGCTCAATTAATGGAACCTAGCGCTAATTTAACTTTGCCGGAAAAAGAAAATATCACAATTATTCGCCGCAGCGGAGAGCACCTGCTTCAGGTGATCAATCAAATCTTAGACTTATCTAAAATTGAAGCTGGGCGCATGACACTCAACGCCAAAATTTTTGACTTGTACCGCTTGCTGGTGGACGTGCAAAATATGTTTCAGATTCCGGTGAAAAATAAAAAACTGCAATTAATTATTGACTGCTATTCCGATGTTCCCCAATACGTGCAAACTGATGATGTTAAGTTGCGACAAGTGCTAATTAATCTATTAGATAATGCGGTTAAATTTACCCAATCTGGTTCAGTTTTAGTCACAGTAAGGCAAAAGCAATCAGGAATAATTAAGCCTACAACAAACAATTTTTTTAATAGTGGGGAACCTGAAAAAACAGTTTTTGTTGGCTTTGAAATAGCCGATACAGGAGTTGGTATTTCCCCGGAAAAATTAGAAAGCATATTTGAATTATTGGTGCAAACTTCATCAGAAAAAAAAGTTCAAACAGGTACGGGCTTAGGATTAAACATCAGCCGCGAGTTCATAAAATTAATGGGCGGCGACATTACTGTAGAGAGCGAAGTGGGACAGGGTACAGTCTTCAAGTTTGACATTCAAGTTGTTACCGCAGCGGGTGCTGGTGAAGTCATCAATAAATATGTTGAAGTCTATGATTTATCGCAAAGTTCAAGTATGGTACAAGAAAAAATATCTGATAGTGCTGCAATATTTACGCTGGACTCCAAGCCGAAAGTTTCCCCAGAATGGACGAGCAATCTAAAACAGGCAGTCCGTGAGGCTGACTTCGACTTGATTGCCACAACTATTGAGGAAATCGGCAGCGATAATGATGTTTTTGCGGAAGTTCTGATGAATCATCTATATAATTTTGATTATCAAAAAATACTAGATTTGATTGATGAAATTGAGCGGTAGGGGGCGCCGAAGATTAACTTGTACAGCCTTTCTCAGTAACAGTGCGGTACGGTTGAGAATTGTCAGGTAATCAGTAGACAAGAGTGCCTAATTTTTTGATTGATAGACAAACCGCAGATTAAGGCAGATGAACACAGATTAACGCAGATAATTTTAATATCTGCAGGCTATTGGCAATCTTATATGGAATTGCTTGCCCGCGTACCTCACGAAAGTTGAGAAAGGCTATATAATAATTATCATTCTTGATTGGCAGCTAATAATTTAGGAATGAGAATTAAATAACTTCCACAAGTTTGTGGGATGGGCGGGACGCCCATCCCACAATAACAATTAAAATTGTAAGTTATTTAATTCGCGCTCCTTAGTCAGTCCTGGACGCAACAACATACCTCAAAAAATCTTTAACTATTGTGACAGTTGCGTCCACGACTATTTGTGTTTAACTGTGATTTTTGTGAAGCTATTGTTAACCCCCCCGATCGCCCTTTTGGTAAGGGGAAATCGAGGGGGTTAATTGTTATTTGTCAAGTATCTGAGGGTATCAAGCGGGGTCTGCTTGAGCTCGTTTTTGTAGCAAGCGGGCAATTTCAGCTTTTTCTACAAGTCCCACGAGGACGCCGTTTTCGCGAATCACGGGGAGCTCTTGGACTTTGAGTGTTTCCAGAAGGGTGACGACTTCGAGGAGGGATAATTCTGGTTTGACTGTGGTGGTAAATTCGATCGGCTTCAGGAGTTCTTTCACCAAAACTTGGGGCCAGGTTCCGGTAGGAATGGTTTTGAGGTCGTCAAGGTCGATCGCACCTACCAATTGTCCCGCATCATCGGTAACTAAGAACCGACGCCAGGTATGAGCGCTACCGATAACGTAGTTGTTGGCAAATTCTCTGAGGGACAAGTCTTGGGAGACGATCGGGCTTTCGGTAGTCAAAGCATCGGCGGCTGTCAGCCCTGCGAGTTCATTTTGGACTGTGGCATATTGTGCAGATTGACCAGCATTTTGCAGCAAGAACCAACCGATTACTAAATTCCAAATATTGCCGAAGATGCCTGTAGCAATAGCGATCCAACCAATTATTTGACCGACACGGCTAGCAAAGATTACGCCTTTATAAGGGTTGCCGGTAATCTTCCAGACGATCGCTTTGAGGATGTTGCCGCCGTCGAGGGGCAAACCGGGAATTAAGTTAAATAAGGCTAAAACTAAGTTGATGGAAGCTAAAAGTCCGACGATGGCCGCTGCGGGGCCTGTGAGACCGGCGCCGATGCCGATCGCAGTTAACAAACCGGACAAAAATAAGCTGACCAACGGGCCTGCAATGGCTACCCAAAATGCTTCGGCTGGCGTTTTCGATTCTCTTTCCAAATTAGCCAGCCCGCCAAACAGAAATAGCGAAATTGATTTCACGCCAATTCCCTGTTTGATGGCCACCCAACTGTGTCCTAATTCGTGGGCTAAGACGGAAGCAAATAACAGCAGCGCTGTGAATAATCCTAGCAGCCAGGGCGCTACGGGGCCTAATGCGGGAAACAAGCCAGCTAGTGCGCCGCCGTATTGCCAAGTTACTAAACCCAGAACTAGAAACCAAGATACGTTGACATAAAAGGGAATTCCAAACAGGTTGCCGACGCGAAATGTACCGTTCATAATTGGCTACCTCTGATATTATGGTCGAGAAGTTTTTTTCTCTGTTTCCTTATAGTAACGAAACGTAACGGCGATGTTAATGCTTCAATTAGGGTGTTATCCGTCTGTGGAGGTTCGGTTTGCGGAATAATCACCGCCAACTGCGGTTGGGCCCGCCAGGGGTTAAAAATCCTTATCTCAAAACGGAAGTTCTCGCTATGAGGCTTGAGGAGGATATTTATTTTAGTTTTCTGTTTTAGTTTTCAATGGGTTTTAACTCACATCTTGCACCTCTGTCATGAACAGGCTTTCCGGCCTGTTCCACAACAGATGAATTTTCTTTCTTGTGGGGAGTAGGGGTTGGGCATCCTGCCCGTCATGAACAGGCTTTCCGGCCTGTTCCACAACAGATGAATTTTCTTTCTTGTGGGGTGGGCTTCTAGCCCGCCCATAAAAGCCTGATTGAGAATGGTGCAACCTATGAGTTTCAAGCAGATTTAGCTATAATTACTTACCATAAGAATAGTTTTGGTGCTAATAATTATGTCAGAATCCTTTTTGCTCGGTCGCCTGCTGCTGCAATTCAACAGCGAAGCGAGCGATATTATTACAGACTTATCGGCTGTGGCTTTCACTCCCGACGGTCATTTGTGGCTGGGTTCCGATGAAACGACTTCGCTCGAATGTTTGTCGCCTGTATCGCCTCATGTTTTTGGAGAACATCAAAAATTTGCGATCGCGGATTTTATCGATTTATCGGGAGACGACGAAATCGATATTGAAGGAATTGATTTCAGCAGCAATTACCTTTGGTTGGTCGGTTCTCACAGCACAAAACGTAAAAAACCTAAAGGTAAAGACTCCGAAGACGATCTCGAAAGATTAGCAACAATTAAGACAGAGGTCAACCGCTATTTGCTAGCAAAAGTCCCTGTGAAAGACGGGATTTTGTACAAGTCAATTTCCCATCCTGAAAATCCCCAAATTCAATTGACAGCGGGATGCCTTCAGCGGACAGAAACGGGCAATCTTCTCACAGATGCGCTCCAAGATGACCGCCATCTCGGCTTGTATTTTTCTGTGCCAATTCCGAGCAAAGAAAATGGCTTCGATATTGAGGGTTTTGCGGTGCGGGGGGAGAGCATTTTTCTCGGTTTGCGGGGGCCGGTGCTGCGCGGTTGGGCAATAATTTTAGAAATAGAAGTTGAAGAGACAGAACCTGGAGTTTTAAGGCTTAAGGAAATTGGGGAAGCAGGGAAATTGTACAAAAAACATTTTGTCGATTTGAACGGTTTGGGTGTGCGAGAATTGTGTTTTAATGGGGAAGATTTAATTGTTTTAGCCGGGCCGACGATGACTTTATCTGGGGCGATGAGGGTTTTTCGGTTAAGGGGAATTTTAGGGCGAGCGGGCGACAGTATTACTGGGCAAGGTGGGGGAGATTTGGAGGTATTGTTTGACTTGCCTTTTCAGGTTGGTACGGACAATGCTGAGGGGTTGAGTTTGTTTCCCTATTTGGGGGAGGAGAATTCGTTGTTAGTGGTTTACGATTCGCCGGCTGCGAGTAGAATGGTTGGAGAAAATGCGATTTTTGCGGATATTTTTAGATTAGGTTCGTAGTGAGAAATTCAGTCCTCAGAACTAGGGACTTGCATTCCTGACTGCGAACCGAAATTTGGTTAATTGTCGATCGCATCTTCACCCAGCGGCCTGCTGTAGCGCTTTAATTCATCAATCAATCGAGTATCGTTAGAAGCGGTTCTCGCCCCTGCTTCGGCCGCCCAGCGCTTCAAATCTTCAATTTGCGATCGCGCGATCGCAGCTAATGGTACTGTATCCTCGATCGACCTCAAAACATCCTCCGTCGTCAAATCTCGGCGCTGCCCGTTCACAAAAGTGCCAAACGCCCGGTACAATCCATCAATTACAACTTGCTCAATTTCCGCACCGCTAAAATCCTTAGCAGACTTCGCCAAAACCTCCAAATCAAACTCGCGCAATCTAGTTGGCCGCAAACGCTGCAAATGCACCTTAAAAATATCTTGCCGTTCCGATTCTGAGGGCAAATTCAAAAAGAAAATCTCATCAAACCTGCCCTTTCTCAGCAACTCCGCCGGCAAAATCCGCACGTTATTTGCAGTTGCGACAATAAACACCGGGCTGGTTTTTTCCTGCATCCAAGTAATCAAACTGCCGAATACCCGCCGCGAAGTTCCCGAATCGCCGTCGCCACCACTGATAATGTTGCCGAAGGCTTTATCTATTTCATCTATCCACAAAACGCAAGGGGCGATCGCCTCTGCTAATTGTATCATTTGCCTGACGCGGCTTTCGCTTTCCCCGACCACGCCGCCGAACAATCTGCCAGTATCCAAACGCAACAGTGGCAAACGCCATTCGCAAGCAATAGTTTTGGCAGATAAAGATTTGCCTGTTCCTTGAATTCCTACTAACAAAACGCCTTTAGGATTGGGTATACCGTAGCGGCGCGCCTCGTCAGTAAAAGCATCTTGCCGCATCTTTACCCACTGTTTCAAATTCTCCAATCCTCCCACATTTTTTAGGGATTCTTTGGAGTTAAAAAACTCCAAAATTCCTGTTTGCCGAATTGCTTGCTGTTTTTCCTCCAAAACTCCGTCAATATCCGACTCGTTAATTTGCTGTTTGGCGGCCAAAGCTTTAGCCAAAACCCGCCCGATTCTAGCGCGGCTCAAACCCTGACAAGCTTTAACCAACTGTTCCCTTGCTAAACCGCTAACTTGCAACTGTTGCGGCTTTTCCACAACGTGGGAAATTAAACTGTCGATTTCTTGGACGTTGGGCAAAGGAAAATCAATTACTGTTACTTCTTCTTTCAATTCTTCGGGCAGTTCTAGGGCGTGAGAAGTGAGGACGATTGTTTTTTTGCTGCGCTTCAATTCTCGCGTTAAATTCCGCAATTCTCGCACTACCGCCGCGCTTTTTTCGCTGTATGGATATTTCAAAATAGGGTGCAAATCCCGCAGTACAAATATGGTATATTCTTCGACAGCGGTCTTGCCGATGCGATCGAGCGCTGCCATTACCGAACCTTTCCCAGAACCGTTATCCTCCCAGCCGCGCACGAGATCCCAGAACAATACTCGGCGCGCGGGTGTTACTTGCAGCGCTACTTGGGCGATTACAGCTTCGACTGGTTCCTCTTCTGCGCCGACAATGTACAGCAGCGAATAGCGGGCGCGAATCATCAAATCTAGTCGCTTAATGAGTGCCTCGAAAGGGTTATTTTGACTGCCCTTGACGGCATCAAATTCTTGGAATTTGGGGTAATTTTCGGTCATTTTATTTGATATTTTAGAGTGAAATTAAACTTTATTATTATTTTTTCAGTACGGACTTTAGTCTTTAAAAAAAAATTTTAACCTAACTAAAGGTTTTCACTAAGGACTTGAGTCCTTAACAACTATTTAACCTGACTAAAGTCCGTACTGCAAACGTTAAAATTATAACAGAATAGTACGCAATTGACTACTTAGCAACTTTTTGAGCTTGTTTCACCATGTCAATAAGAGTGTGGTGAGCATCTTCGGCGTCTGTTAAAGTGCGATCGAACTCAACTCTGACTGGCACTGTTTCGTCATTGACTTGAGCCGTTAAATCCATGCCGTTGGCATCAATCGCGAGCATTTGAGCCGATGTCGCCTCCGGTTTGTTGCCGTAGGCTTGAGCGTACAAGACTACGGCGCTAGCGTGGTCTTCGTTCATGTGAGTGCAGATGCGATCGCTGATTTCAGTGGAAAACTGGTCTGACATGGGGATTCCTTATATGCAATACTGCGATCGATTGTACTGCGATTTGTCGCAACGGAGAGCTTCGTGGCGAATAGAATTCGCGTCTACACAAACAAAGTCCGCCTTCGCGGACTCAAAGAAAAGCAAATTCGGTGTAGGGTGTGTACTGCGCACCAAAAAAATCAGGTGTAGTGCGCATAATAATCAGGTATAATGTGCGCATTATGCACCTACAAATTAATATATTTTTTGTTAAAAAAATATATTATGCCATGAAAAACTCTATTGCCTATATCGAATTGCTCAAAGCATTTCCTCCGCGACCCGTAACTGCGGAGTCAGAATTAATCGCAACTCAAAAAACCATTGACTCTCCATTAGACAAAGGCGAACTAACTCCTGACGAACGCGACTACTTAAACGTACTCGGAACCCTGGTTTATGAATACGAGCAAACTTTAGAACCTATTCCTGACATTTACGGGATAGAACTGTTAAAAGCTTTGATAGAAGAATTCAACCTCAGACAAAAAGACCTCGTTCCTATTTTCAAAACAGAGTCTATTATCTCTGATATTCTGCACGAAAAGCGTCAACTTACAACTGAACACATACAAAAACTTGCTGAATTTTTCTGTGTCTCACCGGCTGCATTTTTTCCACTGCATCCAGCATCCAAGGATTCCCAACGAATAGAATTAGCGTCTACACAAACATAGAATTCCCAGATAATACGGCGGTTGAAACCGCGTCTATGCAAACGAATTATGCCTCCGCAGAATGAAGAAAATAACGTCATTTTAGCCTCTAACTCTTCAACCCGCTCTTCTAGGGTTTTGTTTGTATAGACGCGAATTATATTCGCCCAGTTCTAAAGGTGCGCATTGCGCACCCTACGAATGATTAAATACGAATCATTCAAATTACAAAAACCATCTAACTAAAAAATTTGTCGTCAAATGGCAATTCATCAAACAGCGAATCAATCTCAGTCTCATGGAAAGTCTCAGACTTCGCTACTTGCAGCTTGCTTGAATGCAGCTTAGCTACTGGTAAATTAGGAGAATTTTCTACAGCAGCAGGGGGCGATTTTTCCAACTTAATTATCGGCAATTCCCCGCCATTTTCGCCATTTTTGCTCGTTTGATTCCACATCATCATTCCCAGCAAACCGTCAACCAAACCGCCGCCGCTACCGTTACCGCTAACCGCAACATCCGGCACAACTCGCACGTTGCGATCGCCTATAATTTGCATTAACTGCAAAGCCGTATAACCCGAACCTCCCAAAGCCACAACACCCGCGCGGTAAGCTTCAGCTTGAGCATTTCCCTTCACCCGAATCGACTCAGCTTCGCCTTGAGCTTGTTTCACCTGAGAATTGGCTTTCAACTCAGAAATCTTCACGCCTTGTTCGGATTTCACCATCTCTTGCTGAATCTCAGCCAAAGCAGTTTCCCGCACCAATTGTTGCCGCTGAGTTTGTGCTAATTGCTGCACCTCATAAGTCTTGCACTGTTCCTCAGCAATTTTGCGATCTGTTTGAGTTTGCATCAACTCTGCAGGCGGCAAAATATCCCCGATCAAAGTATCAATTGCCTGCACGTCGTAGGTACGCAAAGCTGCTTTGATATACTCGGCGGCTTCGGCTTGCCTGCCGCTTCTTGCGGAGAGAAAATCTAATACAGAATAAGCTTGAGCCGAATTGCGGAAATAATTCCCAATTGTCGGCTGCAAAACGTGGTCTACTAAATTCTGCATCGAACCGACGCGGGAGATAACTTTCGGAGCATCCAAAGCGCCGACGTGAATAATCTGAGCTACTTCTAAATCAAAGGCGAAACCGTCTTGAGAACGCACGGTTAAAGACGAAAGTTTAGAATCGTAACTGTGCCTTTCTGTTTTGCCAGACCAATTCAATACTATATTAGTAGTCGGCACTAACTCTACTTTCAAAATGCGAGTATTCAGCGGATGTTTCCCCGGATAAAGAGGAGTTACCCACACGCCTTTATTGCCGACATTTACTAAATTTCCGTGAGTGAAAGCAGCGCCACTAACATCTTCTGAGGTTTTGCCGACATAGGAAATAACCGCGCCGACATAGCCGATCGGGATTTCGGTCATCGCCACTTGGTCAACCCCGACAAACCAAGGATTTAAGTTCCAGGAACCGGAAAGCAAAACCTGTTCCTGCAAACCGCGCCGCCCGCCGGCGGTGATAAATTTTTGCGCGTTTTGGAAGTTGTCGTGATTGGGAATAATCGGGCCGGCAATTTCGCCATCTTGAATGGGAACGCCGTCATAAGTTGTGACAATTCCCACTTTATCGGGAGCAATTTTGTACAGCTTCAACTGTTCGGCTGTCATCCCGTGTTTGGTAGCGTTTGCTGCTGTGATTACTGTAAATAATGCCGTATTAATTCGATAGCTACCGCCCGTCAATATGCCGAGTTGCCTGCCTTTTTCGCCGCCTTCTTTGAGAAATTTGCGAGCATCTTGAAAATTGTCGCATTCTGTGATTTTTCCGAGGATGCGCTGTGGCGGATTCGACTCGCCGCCTGCTGCGATAACTAAGCCTATTTCGCCTTGGGGAACGATTGTTAAAGATTCTTTGCGGACGTTGTATTGCAAAGGCCAATAACCCCAGTGCCAACCGGGGGGCAAAGTATCAGCTTGGTATCCAGCTTCACCGTTTAAGGCAATTAAATCTCCTGGGGGCAAAGATTTGCCGTTGAAGCTAAACTTTTTACTGACAATGCCAACTTCCCGATCGCCAATTACGACTAATCCACCAAAAAATAATGGCAGGACTAGAATGATTATCATACTGCCGATCGCGATCGGGATAAATCCACCCGGCCCTAGCTGCATTGTCTGCACAGGAACAGTGCTGCGTAACTGCCCTAGCTGCAAGCTAGAATCAGGTTTTGCGACTAGCTGAGTCGAAGTTTGATTGGCGGGGGGGATATTGCTAGTAGCTAATACCGGCGAGGGTTTCAAACTGGTTGTTACACTAAGGGCTAAAGATGCCGAAATGGCGGCTGCTAACTGTTTTAAAACGCGGGCTTTGACTTGAGATTTGGGCAAAAGTGAATAAAGCATTTTTTTCATAGGGATAATTTGTCCTATTAGCTCTACCTTAGCTCTGCTTTCAAGTTTTGACGTAAAACTTAAGGTCTTATTTTTCATTATTTGCAGTCATAATAGTCATATCAATCAGTAAAAATACTTACGGTCGAACTACAGGCTGACAATCCCCCGTTTTAATGCGGCAATCGCGGCCTGCGTGCGATCGCTAACTCCCATTTTGCTCAAAATATTGTTGATGTGAAACTTGACGGTGCTTTCGCTGATGTGGAGAACTTTACTAATCTCGCTGTTGCTTTTACCTGCGACGATCAGGCGAATGACTTCTAATTCGCGATCGCTCAATTCAGGGCCACTCAGGCGATCGGCTAGTTTAGCGCCAACGGCGCTGGGAATGTACTTTTTACCGCTAACAACCGTGCGAATTGCCAAAAAAAGTTCGTCAGGTTCGGTATTTTTGAGCAGATAACTTTTGGCACCAGCCCGCAGCCCGCGATAAATATCTTCATCACCATCATAAGCAGTGAACACGACGATGCGGGCAGCTTCAAATTCAGTACAAAGGGCGGTAATAGCCTCGACTCCATCCATTTGTGGCATTCGCACATCCATGAGTGTCACGTCTGGCTGATATTGACGGAACATTGTTAATGCTTCCTGTCCGTTGCTAGCTTTTGCAACAACTGTTAGATCTGGTTCTTGTTCCAGCAAGGCGGCTAAACCCTGTCGCATGATCGCATGATCGTCGGCAATTAAAACGCGAATCATATTTGATTGTTGAATCATCTTTTTTCCATGATAATTTTATGAAAGAAGACGGTCGTCCTCACTACAAACTTTAGGCCTGGACGCAGAAACCGGGTTGGACGAAAATACTGCATTCGAGCCTTTAATAAGGAGTTAAAAACCTGGTTTATTTGGTATTTATTCGTAAGTCCTAAGAAGCTTAATCTGCCTCCCCAATCAACGTGAACGCTGCCCAATCTCGCGGATTAGAATGCGCTTTCATTGTGGTTAACATAGCTTGTCGCAATGCCTGTGCTTTATTCGGGTTTTTCTGAAGGTTTTGATAAAATGCCTGCATTAATTCGGATGTAGGCGCATCGGGAACCGCCCATAAAGAAACAATTACACTCGGCACGCCCGCCGAAATCAAAGCGCGCGATAAGCCAATCACGCCATCCCCGGTAATCCTGCCTTCTCCAGTGTTGCAAGCACTCAAAACGACTAAGTTTGCTTGCAGTTTCATGTCAAAAATCTCTTCTGCGGTCAATAAGCCGTCATCGCTACCAGAAGGAGCCATAGCGATCGCACTTGCCAATCCGCGCACATTATCCAGCAATCCATGCGTTGCCAAGTGAATGATTGATGCTTGGGGCATTTTTTGAACGATCGCAGCTTTTGTACCTTGTGCGCCTGTGATGGCTTGGGTTTTGAGCATAGGGGCGATCGCGATCGCTTCGGCTTCGGCTCCAGGTAGAGGAGACAATTGCTGTTTGGGTTCTCCCGGAGAGAGAGACACACTCGGCATCGTGGGATTGCCCAATACTAGAGCTTTTCCGCTGTTGGATGGCTGACTCGCTAACTTCTGTCGTTGTTGTCGGGTTAATGCCAGAACTTGAATCGAGGGGGCGGTGAGAATGGTGTGTTTTTGGATTAAGTAATTGTCGTTGGCATCCTGGAGAGCGGGGAATGGCACTTGGAACAGGGAACCTTGGGGAATGAAAATGACATGGGCGTTGGGGTCTTTTGGGAGCAGATTGGCAATGGGATCGATCAGCAGTTGATGCAGCATCCCTAAGTTGAAGTTGGGTTCGGGTTTTGTGGAGCCAAGACTGCTGCGACTACGAACCTGAAGAGATTCTTGATTGACAATGATTAATTTGGCTAGAGAGTCGTTGTGCTGTTGCCAAAGGGGTTTGAGGTCAACTTGGCGGAAGGTAATTTCGCCTGTCGGTTGAATCACCCAGATGTAGAGCGCGGATTCCCTCCCTACTTGTTTGCCTTGGATCTCGAAAGTATCGTAGATGATGGAATACTGCACCAAAGTGGCGTTCTGTGCTTTGGCGATTTGGCGAATTTGCTCGCCATCGGGAGCAGTGGCGATGACCGAACTGGCATCACTTGACGATAGCCGCTGTGTCAGGAGATCGACAAAGGCACGAGCACGTCCCCGTTCGGCAATTTCTAAAGCGGCGATCGGATTATTCTGAGCCACCCGGACTTGTTGTAAAGCCTGATAAGTGCGGGCTTGTCCTTCAAAGATAGAGACTTTATTCGCATCGTTGGAGCCGAGCAATTGCCGCATTGATTCCCACACTTGAATCCCCTGCACGAGCATTTTTCCAGCTTCTGCGAGGTTGCCAGCTTTCAAGAACGTCAACCCGAGATCGTTGAGTGCCTCACCTTCGCTCCGGCGGTCTTTAATGGCGCGGGCGATCGCTAAACTCTGCTGGTTGCACTCGATCGCTTTGGCGTAGTTGCCTAGATAGAAGTAAGCGGCTCCCAAACTGCCCAGTGCCTCACCTTCCCCCTCGCGGTCTTCAATGGCGCGGGCGATCGCTAAACTCTGCTGGTCGTACTCGATCGCTTTGGCATAGTCGTCCAGGTTGAGGTAAGTGGCTCCCAAACTGCCCAGTGCCTCACCTTCCCCCGGGCGGTCTTTAATGGCGCGGGCGATCGCTAAACTCTGCTGGATGTACTCGATCGCTTTGGTATAGTTGCCCAGGTTGAGGTAAGCGAGTCCCAAATGCCCCAATGTCGCACCTTCTCCCTTGCGGTCTTTAATTTCGCGGACGATGGTTAAACTCTGCTGTGTGTACTCGATCGCTTTGGCATCATTGCCTAGAAAGCGGTAAGCGAGTCCCAAATTGACCAGTGCCACATATTCTCCCTGGCGATATTCAATTTTGCGGGCGACCGCTAAACTCTGGTGTCCAAACTCAATCGCTTTGGCGTAGTTGCCTAGATGGAAGTAAGCGAGTCCCAAACGGACCAGTGCCAGACATTCACTTGGGTGGTCTTTAATAGCGCGGGCGTTGGCTAAACTCTGCTGGGTATACTCGATCGCTTTGGCGTAATTGTTTAAGAAGAGATAAGCGACTCCCAAATTGCCCAGTGCTGCCCCTTCCCCCTCGCGGTCTTTAATTTCGCGGGCGATGATTAAGTGTTGCTGTCCATACTCAATTGCTTTGGCATAGCTGCCCAAATCGCCGTAAGCGACTCCCAAATTGCCCAGTGCCCAACCCTCTTTGTGGCGATTTTTAAGGGCGCGATAAATTTGCAGCGCCTGTTGCCAGGAGTTCAATGCAGCTTGAAATTGACGATTCTGATATTGTTGAATTCCCTGCTGCAATAGCCGATCGGCCTCTGCTTGACGAGCATCCGTAGTTTGAGCGATCGCTGGGAATAGAGAGTCAGGAGTTAATAGGGGAGCAGTGGTAAATAGAAGCAGGGAAATGGAAGCTAGGAAAACAGAAGTGAACCTAGAGTGAGTCGATTTGAGTCGCTGAAAAGGAGAATACAGCATAGGATTCTGGGGTTGGGATTTAGAGAGTTAGCCCGATCGCTCTTTCTGCCATCGCGCGATCGCCTCAATCTGCTTAAATCGATATTTAAATCTTAAGCAACCCAGATGGTAAATTCATTCGTTCTACCCACAGATCCGATCTTCGGAGTGCTGCAATGTTGATTGCGGGAAAGTGCAATGTATCTCAATACCCATAGCACTTCTCACTACAGCTTGTTAAATAATGTCAGCAGCTTTCTTGACTCTCGGGCGATCGTACAATTGCCTCTTGGAGTGCGATCGCCCTTTTTTTGTACTACTCTTAGGGCTCTCTTAATTGCCGATCGCACTTTGGTAACGCTCAATAGGAGGCAGGCTTGACTCATCACAGGGGAGTGTTACCAGTTTATCGTTGTAGGCGATCGGCGATACCTACCCAAAAGTTCAGGTTGTTACCCGATTTTATAGCTAGTTCTTAGCTAGCTTTTTTATCGGTTCAAAACTCAACTTTGAGCTAGCTACTGCGGCGGGGAAATTCAATAAACTAAAAACAGTTACCAGACACAAACAATTCAATCAGGAGCAAATCTTATGTCTTTTGAATTTGAAAGCGTCAATCATGGTCAGTCAGATACTTCAGGTCTAAATATTGCTGTTTCTCATTTATTAGAGGATGAAGAGGGCCTTTCAGGTGAGTTAGGTGATGATGAACTGGAGCAAGTTAGTGGTGGACCATTACCTCTGTTGGTACGGTTGGGAGCCGTAGCTATTGGCGGCATTCTAGGTTTGGGTGTTGCTAAAGGTGCGATGGATGCTCACAATGGGCTTGACAAACAGTGTATCAGAAAATGAGAATAACCATCTTGTTACTCTGCAACACAATCACAATTTTGCTGAAATATAACCAATGTAAAGTCAAGATTTCACTCCATTAAATAAACCAAACAAGCAACATCATGGAAAACATCGAAGTCAACGCAATTAAGCCTGAATTTTCTTCAGAACAAAAAAGTCAAGTCACCGAGTTAGGTGGTGATGGGCTGCTGAACGATCGGGAATTGGAAGCAGTTTGTGGTGGTCGTGCAGCAGGTGGTGGTGGTGCTATCAATATTGATTTGGCTCCAGTGATAACAGCTACAACAGATTCTTTAGCTAGAGTATGGAGAGGATCGCAAAGCTTAGGTCGTTCGATTTATGATTTTTTTGCTCCAGATTGCTAGCTAATACCAAATCCCGCCTTTAATCATTCTATTCTTAAGTCCGCAAAGGCGGGATTTGCTTGTGCAGTCACGAATTCCAGTCGTTTGGCAAAAATTAATTTTATCCAGAACCTTGACTTCTTTAAGAAGTCAGGGTTTTAGCTTCCCTTATCTACAGAAAAGATGAATGCAATACAGCCCGTATACCTCATGCAGCAAGCCGCCGATATGGGTAACGCTACAATATTCAGCGTTGGCTTAGTTATCGCCTGCTTGTTATTGCTAATTTTGTTGTGGTTGCCCGATTTGCTGACCAAAGAATAAGCAGTTCGGCAGCGGATTATGTAACGGATGTAAATGATATCAAATCCGGTAGCATCGGAATTATTAGTAGCCAAAATTAGGAGACGGCAGTGCCGTCTCCTCTATATCATTCGGGTTACACCGGAATTGATATGAGATGTTACACCATTTTTAATAAGGCTTTTATGAACGGGCAAGATGCCCGTTCCACAAGAAATTTACTCTTTGTGGAACGGGCATCTTGCCCGTTCTTGAGAATGGTTTTATGTTTAATCTCTACTCTAACTGTCGCTCAACTAATCTCGCAAATAATCCTCCCTGTTCGATCAATTCTTCAAAGGAACCGACTTCCACCAAACGGCCTGCTTCAATCACATAAATTCGATCGGCATTGCGAATCGTACTCAGGCGGTGGGCGATGACAATTCGGGTAACATTTAACTTGTCCAAACTCTCAGTAACGATCGCCTGCGTGTGATTGTCCAAAGCACTCGTAGCTTCATCCATCAGGATAACCTTTGGTTTGACAACCATCGCGCGGGCAATTAACAATCTTTGCCGCTGTCCTCCCGAAAGATTCGTGCCGCCTTCGCTGACAACCGTGTGCATTCCCATCGGCATTTGTTCGATATCGGCGGCTAAACCGGCCATTTGCGCGGCTTCCCAAGCTTCCTCCTGCGTTACCATCGCCCCGCAGGTAATATTGTCAAACATCGAACCAGCATTAATTCTGCCGTTTTGCAGCACTACTCCTAACTGCCGCCGCACAGCTTGAACGTCGAGGCCTGCTAAATCTTGATTGTCATAATAAACAGTCCCACTTTGTGCTATTTCAAATCCCAATAACAGCCGAAATAATGTTGATTTGCCACTTCCCGAAGTCCCGACGATCGCGATAAATTCCCCCGGTTGAATATTGATGCTGACATCATCTAAAATTGGGGGGCCATCCTCACGGTAGCGGAAAGTCGCGCGATCGATCGTAATTTGACCTTTCAAGCGGCCGGGATCGGCTTTTGTCGGGTCAGATTCCGGGATTCCCTGGACGATCGGTTTGGCTCGCTCCCACAGCGGTACAATTCCTAAAATATCAGTTACGGTATTGCTCAAGTCTGTGATGCCAGAAAGAAAGGTTCCGAAGGCGGAATTAAAAGCGAGAAATGTGCCCATGTTCAGTACGTCGCCTCCTGTTTTAGGGTTTTCCATGAACTGAATTGCAAACCAAAACATCAGGATAGAACTGACTAATGGCAGGGCTTCGTTAAATACTGAAACGCTGTCGTCAATTCGTTTAATTCCTGTTCTTAGCTTGATTTGCTGGCTATACTTTTTCGCCCAAGCTGCAAACGCTCGCCCTTCGGCGGCCGCTACCCGCAGCTTTGATACTCCGTTAATCAGTTCTACTGTCAGCCCATTAATGTCGCCCTCTCCTGTTTCCATTTTCCGCTCTTTTGGGATTAAGAGTAAGCTCGATGTGACTGTTACTATAACTGCGAGCAAGGTTAAACCAATTCCGACTAAAGCCAGCGGCAGGCTGTAAATAAACATCAGCCCCAAATTCAGCAGGGAAAATATCGCGTTCAAAAGTGTCCGCTGCGTCGCGCCGCTGAGTTGGGCGCGAATTTGATTAACTGCTAATAAACGAGTCAGCAAATCCCCTGAAGAATAGCTGCGAAAAAACGCCGGTTTTAATCTCAGCAATCGATCCCAAACTGCCGGCTGGAGAGTGCCGCTGGCAGCATTTTCGATCCGCAGCGTCATAATTGTTTGGGCCATGCTAAATACAGCCCGTCCGATCGCCGCAACTAACAGTACCAGCCCTAACTGCCACAGTAACAAACGATCGCTGTCAGGAATAGCATCATTGACCAAAATCGAGGTAGCTTGCGGCGTCACCATCCCCAGCAGCGTTCCCAATATCCCCAGCCCGAAAGCAACGATGATGTCTTTTTCGTAGCCCTTCGTTCCGAAGCGAAACAGTTCCGCAGCGTTGTGAAGCAATAGCGGCAGGGGCCGGTAAAACATGAGAGTTTCTGACGACAACTCTTGGGCGATTGCTTTAGTTACCCGTTTGCGAGTGCGATCGATCGGATCGAACAAAGTATAGCGAGATCCCTTACCGGGCAACAAAGCTACAGGTCGATTGTCGGACTTTGTATAAGCCAACAGCGGGCCGCAGTTCTGCCGCCACCAATCTCCAGCCAGCAGCACGCGGCGGGTGCGAAATTGGGACGATCGCGCGATCGCCTCCATCGGATCTTTCACTCGGCTGAAATCTTCCGAACCCGCCGGGGGATTGACGGTTATACTTTGTGCCTTACCTACAGCCCCAGCAGCGATTAACAGCGGTGTTCCTTCCTCAGACAAGGCAGTTTTCCGGGGATGCAAAACCTCGGTTAAATCTCCCAAAGCTGTCTGAGTTACTTGGCGGTTTAGCTGTTCGCGTTCCTGAAACCGCCGAAATTCCTCTGCTTTTTGCTGGGAAACCAGCAAGTTCAAGCAGCAGCAAAAATACTCGTGCAGCAAAGCGAAACTCGCGGGCAGCCAGTCGGCATTTTCCACCTCTGCTGTTGAGAAAATTTGCACATCAACTTCCCCGGATGCCACCAGCAGCATATTCCCAGCCAAAGGAAACGCTGGGGAAGTGGAATTTAACTGCAATTCCCCGACACTCGCATCGCCCGACGAGACGCGCACCCAGACAACTGTTCCCGGCGGCGATCGCAGCATTTGACCTTTTTGCAGCGATATCTGCTGCGAGGCTGCTACAACCTCAGTTTCTGGGGCAACTTTTTCCTCCGGGGCGTGAAGCGGATCTATGCCGTAGGGAATCACTCGTTCTCCCAAATGCTTTATCCACCCTTGCACCAGCGATCTCGTTTTGCTCTCACCAGCAGCAACTAAAGCGGCACAATCTGCGATCGCGATCGGTTCCAGTTCCGTTTCGGCGATCGCGATCGCCAGAATTCCCCACCCATCCCCCAGGGCGGCGCCGAACAAAGCCTCGCCTGCAGCGACGCCGAACAGATAATGGCGGTTGCCCGCAGGCTTCTCACTTTGTATCTTGGCTGCAAAAACTGCGATCGCCCCCGATCGAACAATCCATACCTGATGCGGGTCATTCAGCAGCAGCGGTTCATTTCCTTTAATTCGATGCAGTTTCTTAACAGGATTTAGATCGAGCATAGCTAGTAATTGGTAATTAGTAATATCAAGTTGGGCAGGGGTTTAAAGCCTTGCCTCAAAGAAGACAGTGCGATCGAATCGATCGGGCTAATCCACAGATCCGCCGGGGATTAAAATCCCCGTCTCATAGCTAAAGTCGGTTAAAACTGAGATCTTGCACCATTCTCAATTAGCCCTTGCATTGTGTACCAAAATGTGAAATAAAGGGCGTATAAACAATGTAATAAGTTAATGTTAACCATCCTTAATTACGCCCAAGCATTAGTCTATACCTTGATGGATTTAATGCCAAGCAAATATCAACAAAAAAGTCTGCGAGCCTTGCTAGGTCTATTTCTGGAAGCAACAGGACAAAGTTTACCTCAGCATTCTCAAACAGTAAGTGCCAGCGCGATTAGTCGCTTCCTCAATCATTATCAATGGTCAGTCCGGGCAGTAATTAGAGTTGTGCGGGCAGAGATCATCAGGCAAGTCAAAGCCGAAAGAGGGCTTGGGAGGCGACCAATTTTAACTGTAATTTTGGATATGACCACCCTCGAAAAAATTGGTAAGTTCTCAGGGTTAGGGAAACTAATTAGAGT